>CAIUFU010000191.1 GCA_903898475.1 uncultured Alphaproteobacteria bacterium
CCGCCCCGCAGCCCATCTTAAGATCTTAAGATGGGCTGCGGGGCGGAATGGTTAAAAGAAAAAAAGTAGAAAAACTGGAATCATTAATTGTTAGAAATTATGAGTGATTCCACTCGTCAGTTTGAGAGGGATAGATTGTTTAAAAAATGGGGTCAGTTCAAAGCCTTTGATTTGCTGAAGACGATTCTTTTTGTAAAGAAAGCTGTGAAGAGGGATTTCCATAACTGAATTGGGTTTATTAATAAGTCCATTGAAAGACTTTATATTTCTAATTTGCCTTCTTCGTCCGAATCAAATTTTTTGCTGGAACATTTTCGAACTTTCCTTCAATGACTCATTTCGGTACATGAAAGCAATCGCACTTCAAAAAAATCACCACCACTTCCTCCTCGACCTGATTGCGGAAAAACTTTTTAAAGTTGCAAAAAGCGAATCAGTGGTGCGTGTAAATAGTGTTGTTGCAGGTAATCAGCTACCTATCGCCCAGATATCAGAGCCAGAATCTTATGAGCATTTTTCTAACGCCGAATTTCTCTCCGCAATCGTTCACGAATTAAAAACTCCACTTAACGCCATCCTCGGTTTTGCGGATGTTTTGGGTGAGGAAATTGCCAATCCTTCGTCGCAAAAAGATGCTTTAAGTTGTGTTGCTGAAATCAAACAAGCCGCGCCCGACATGAATGAATTGATCAATGACATCTTGGATGTGGCGCAGAATTCTTCGGGGAATTTCTCGGTGGATTTGTCACGCGCAATTGATTTGCGTGATGTTTTGAAGCGCGCGGTGCGCCTTAATTATGATTATTCACTGCGGCGCAATGTTGGTTTAAAGTTAGAAATTGCTGAAGATGTGAAGGCGGCAAAGCTTGATGCTAAAAGGATGAAGCAGGTTTTAACAAATCTAATTTCTAACGCTCTTAAATATTCTCCAGCGCAAAGTGAGGTGAGAATTCTTTGTAAATACAGCGCAGATTTTTTAGAAATTTCGGTGATCGATCAAGGCTTTGGAATGACCAAAGAACAAATCAAAACTGCTTTTGAAAAATATCAAACAATTACCAATCCAAACTCGGGAAAGGTTGATTCTTTTGGGCTGGGACTACCGATCACCAAACAACTTGTTGAGCTATAAAACGGTGTAATTGAAGTGATTTCTGAAGTTGGAAAAGGCACCCAGATGAAAATAAAATTCCCGCTGCAATTGATGTAAACGATCCACCACTACCCGCTCACCCAGAAAGGCGTGCGTTCTTCAAGAAAGGTCCCCGAGGCGGAAACGCTTCGGGGATTTTTTTGTTTGAAGTTGGAGTTTGTGAATAACCACCCGAACCCCTCATTGAAAAGGAGGGGCTTTTGATATCGAGTTTTTGTATGATTCAATTATTAAAAACTGACTCAAACCTATCTACTTTTGCAATACTTTCAGATAAGTCGGGCGCTAAGGATTTGAGATAAAAATAAATCAAATCGTGTAAATATTTTATGTCTGGAGTCAGATTAATGATGGGTTCGTGATGAGAAATTCTATTTCTCAGTTTTTTGATATTTTCTAAATCGGAGCGAATTCTTTTTACGTTCAAAATTAATCCGGTGTTTTTGTGATTAGAAAAAACAGCCTGCAGCGCACCTTTCTTCTGCCAAATTTTTGCCTCATATTTTTTATGAAAAAGGCTGATCCAAAATCCAAAATTTAATTCTGAAATTATGTTGTCCGATCTGATTGGCTTGTTGATTTTGTTTAAATTCTGTTTTGCTTTTTTGATATTTTCTAATTCTAAATTATCAAAAATTGATGGTAGATCAGTTTCTAGCCAGTCACTGCCAATAATCTTGGAAAGGGTTTTGGAAATTTTATTTCTCAAAATAATTTCTAAAAAATGCATCGCCGGATAAAAGGCTTCGCAGAGTGCGATGTTTCTTAGGTAAGGTTGTAGAGGATTTTGAGAGTTAATATTTTCGAAAGTTCTGATTCTTGCTTCAGAGAGATATTTTTTAAGATCGTCCATAAAATTAGTTGATTTTAAGTGTGGTGATAAAGTAGGTTTTTACACGTAGACCTTGGTTGTCCAATACTCCAAATGCCTTCTTGAGGGCTTAAATTCTCAAGTTCTTATCGGAGCAAGGCGCCAAGGTATTTTTTTGTCTATTCTTTGCCTCCTTAGGCCTGATTCAAAAACGCCGAAACCGTGCTATTTAGCGCTTCATTTTCAATCAAAAATGAATCGTGGCCGTGGTGGCTTTCCATTATGATGTTGCTGGTATTGATGCCGCAGGCGATTAAAGCGTGGGTGATTTTTTTGGTGTCGCTGGGTTCGAAAAGCCAATCGTCAGAAAAAGAAATTAAGCAAAAACGGCCATTTTTATTTTTGGCGAACTCGATGAAAGCGTTGCTTAATTTTCCGTTAAAATCGGATTCTAAATCGAAATAATTTACCGCCTTTGTGGTGTAGAGATAAGAGTTGGCGTCAAAGCGTTCTACGAAGCTCATGCCTTGATGATGTAGGTAACTTTCAACTTGAAATTCGGGATCAAAATTTAGCGAAAAAGCATTTTTGGCGTCGGTGTTTTTATTTTGTAAATTGCGGCCAAATTTATCCTGCAGCGAATTTTTTGAAAGATAGGTGATGTGCGCAATCATGCGCGCCACGGCTAGGCCCTTGGATGGATATTTTTTTTCCAACAAATATTTGCCGCCGCACCAATTAGGGTCAGCCATGATCGCTTGTCTGCCGGCTTCGTGAAATGCGATATTTTGTGGGCTGTGGCGGTAAGAAGTGGCCAGCAGCAACACCGATTTTATTTTTTGCGGATAAAGCACAGACCAAGACAGAGCCTGCATTCCGCCGGTTGAGCCGCCAATTACCGCGTGCAGTTTTTTAATTTGTAAATGTTCAAGCAGCAGATTTTGCGCTTGCACCATGTCTTGGATTGTAATCATCGGAAAGCTTAGTCCGTAAGGCTCGCCAGTTTCAGAATTAATGGTTTTTGGGCCAAATGAACCCATGCAGCCGCCGATGATGTTGGAGCAAATTACGAAAAATTTGTTAGTCTCGATTGGTTTATTTGGACCAACCATCGCGTTCCACCAACCAGCTTTTTTGGTGACGGGATTGGTGGATGCAACGTATTGATCTCCCGTGAGCGCGTGGCAAATTAGAATCGCATTTGATTGGTCTGCATTCAAGCTGCCGTAAGTTTGGTAGGCGAGAGGAAAATTTTTTATTTCAATGCCGCTGCTTAATTTTAGGGCTTTTTCTTGGGCAAGAAAAACGATTTCTCCAATCTCAAATTCGTTGTAATTAGGGCCGAAACTTGACTTCACTTTCATTCTTTTTAAATCCAATTTTAATTAAACTGCTTTTCATTTTTGTAAAATTTCCATGACTCAAAATCAACAGAATAAAACTTGCGAGCCCGCATTGCTGGCTTTACGGCAAGATATTGATAAAATTGATGACCAAATAATTTCTTTGCTGAAAGCGCGCATGGAAGTGGTGACGAAAGTTGGCGAGTTCAAAAAAAATAATCAGGAAAAGTTTTTCATCCGCTCTAATCGCGAGGCGGACATGATTAAAAATTTGGTAGAAAAATCGAAGGGTGTTTTGTCGAGCACGACCGTGATGGGAATTTGGCGCAAAATAATTACTGCCGCCAACATGCATGAACAGCCGCTGCGCATTGCAATTCATAATCCGCGCGATGTGGTTGATTACGCTTATTTGGTGAGAGAATATTACAATGATTTGGTGCCGATTCGCAATTTTGACAGCGTTAGTAATGTGGCGCTAGAGCTTGAAAAAGGTGAGGCGCAGATTGGGATTTTTGCTCTGCCCAAAAATGATTTTGATGCGAAAGTGGAAGATGCTGCAGAAAATTGGTGGATTGCTTTGGCGAACAATCGCAATGGTTTGAAGGTTTTTGCCAAAATTCCATTTGGTGAATTTTCTGATGAAAAAAAGCAAAATGATCAAATTGAATTGGTTGCGGTGGCGGCGAAAAATCCGGAAAAATCCAGTGACGATAATAGCTTATTTTACGTAGAAGTGTCGCGCGAAATTTCGAAGGGACAGGTTTTGACGGCTTTGAAAGATCAGGGGTTGGAGGCGAAAATTTTGAAATCGGTGAAGTTGCATCAGGTTGATGGGATGGTTTTTTATTTGATTGAAGTGGCTGGGTTTTGGCTTGAGGAAGATGAGGTGGTGAAGAATTTTTCGAAGTCGAAGGCAAAGGGTTATGTAAAAGTTTTAGGTCATTACGCTAGGGGAATAAAAAGGTAATCATCATAAGTTGACAAAGAAGAAACCACCTCCACAATGCCCGCCCTTCTCTTCGCAATCCCCTTTTAAAAAAGTCAGTTTTTTAGAAATTCTTCACGGGCAAATAGCTGTCAAAAGCCAATCCTGAAGAACCAATGGGAATCGCAATTCAAAACACATCTAGATATGTCAAAAAGACTAAATGCTAAGAAAAAAATTAGCAGAAAATTGGGCGGAAGCCTTTGGGGTCAAGCTAAGGATCCTTACCTTAAACGTAATTTTAAACCAGGCCAACACGGTGCTGCATCTGGAAGAGGCCGCGTCAGTGACTACGGTACTCAACTTCGCGCTAAACAAAGACTAAAATTCTACTACGGCAACATTTCTGAAAGACAATTTTTCAACACTTTCACTTTGGCTTCAAAAGCTAAAGGTGACGTTTCTGAAAACTTCATCGGCATGCTTGAAAGCAGATTAGACGCTATCGTTTACCGCGCTAATTTTGTTCCTACAGTTTTTGCTGCTAGACAATTTGTGAACCACAAACACGTTACTGTAAACGGCAAAACCGTTAACATTCCTTCTTACAGATTGAAAGTTGGTGATGTTGTGCAAATTCGCGAAAAATCTCGCACTCTTGCAATCGTAATTGAAACAATGGCTAAAAACGAACGTGATGTTCCTGGATACCTACAATTGGATAAAGGTAACCACTCAATCAAAATGCTTGCTAAAGCAGCATTTGCTGAAGTTCCTTACGCTGTAGAAATGCAGCCACATTTGATTACAGAGTTTTACTCTCGTTAATCTTTGTGAAATAAGATTGGTGTTAAAAAAGGATCCTGAATTTTTTTCAGGATCCTTTTTTGTTGTTAGAAATTGACAATCGTGGATTGACTCTTTTGTATCAAATTTTTTCCAACTTCAAATTTATTTACTAGATATCATGCGCAAGTTTCGTAAATCTCCTCGCGCCTTCACTCTTGTCGAGCTATCTGTAATAATCATCATAATCGGCATCTTCATTGCCGGAATCATCACCGCTGACGCTCTCATAAAAAAATTTCGTCTTCAATCTGCTCAAGCGTTAACAAAATCATCTCCCATCACTGGTATTACCGGCAATGCAATCTGGCTAGAAAGCAGTTTAGATACCAGCTTCTTAGATTCTGAAAGTAACAACTCTAACGCGATTAGCACTTGGAATGACCAAAGTGTAAATGTTAACAAATTTTCTATTTCTCAAGTAGGAAGCGGGCCGGTTTACTCCAATACAATCAATTACGTTCACGCTGTTAAATTTTCTGGTAGCACGTCAAATTATTTAAAAATTGCCGATGCCAGTTTTTTAAATAACACTGACTACACGATTGTTGTTTTAGAAAAAAGACAGGCAGCAAGTGCCGGATATTTTTTAAGCACCACCGATGTAAGCGACGCAGCGGACAATAAATTAGCTTTGGGATATGCCAGCGATGGCGTCATCTCGCACAGCCATAATTCTACGAATTACGCCATCACTCCAAAAGTTAGCGCTTACGCTGACTCAACTGATAAGCCGCGACTTTTCACCTTTGTGCAAGATTCAAGTGCAGGCAAAAAAACCTACATTAACGGTACGTTATCGGCTTCTGACGCAGCTAACACCTCGCAATTATCGGGCATTTCAACTCTGGCAATCGGCAAAGGCTATACCTGGAGAAATTGGCGAGATCGCAATTTTTACTAAGGTTCTTACTCCGCAAGATCGAGAAGCAGTTGAAGATTATCTTGGAAAAAAATGGACCAGAAAAATTAACCGCGCTTCTTCTGCATCTTGCATTAACGGTATTGTCACCGATTCAGGTTGCAGCAATGTGTGTTCAACTTCTGTGGTGGTAGGAGTTGCAACTCCAACTCAAGTATCTGACGGAGATAGCGGAACGCTTTCTTGCAACGCGGCCGGATATTCCGGTGCTGCGAGTGTTTCTTACAATTGCTCGAATGGTAATTTGAATCCTGTTGGCACTTGTGCTGCGATAAGCTGCACTGCATCAGGAACTGGCTATTCCAAAACCGGTCTTGCTTATGCTACTTCGGGAAGTGGCAGTTTTGCTTGTGATACCGGTTACAGCGGAACCATAAATTATACCTGCACTTCAACCGGTGCGGCGAGTATTACCGGCGGATCTTGTACGGCGACAACTTGCACAGCCTCCGGCACTGGTTATTCCAAAACTGGTCTTGCTTATGCAACTGGAGGAAGTGGCAGTTTTGCTTGTGATGCTGGTTACAGTGGCACCATAAATTACACTTGCACTGCAACGGGGGCTGCGACGGATATTGCGGGAACTTGTACCCCAGTTACTTGTACTGCGGCGGCGGGAAGTGGATATGCTGCGCAATCAGGCCTTGCTTACGCGACGTCTGGAAGTGGAAGCTTTAGTTGCACCACCGGATATACCGGAACTGAAAATTACACCTGCACCTCTGCGGGGGCTGCAACCATTACCGGTGGAACTTGTACTGCAATTACCTGCACCGCACCAGCGGGGACTGGTTACGCGGCGCAATCAAATCTTCCTTATGCGGCTTCTGGAAGTGGCAGTTTTTCCTGCACTACCGGCACCGGAACTATAAATTATACCTGTACTTCAACGGGTGTTGCAACGATCACCGGTGGAGCTTGTTCCGCTGCGGTTTGCACTGGCGGTACGGTGGATACCTCAATTTCTGGCACCACGATTCACATGTTTACATCAAACGGAACTCTAAATTGTACGGGTGCTGGAGCCAGAAGTAACGTGCAAGTTTTAGTTGTTGCCGGTGGAGGAGGCGGCACAACATATGGTGGTGGCGGTGGTGGCGGTGGTGTCGTTTATAAAACTAACCATTCATTAAGTGCCTCATCTTACTCTGTTACAGTTGGCGGTGGAGGTGCAGGAAATATTAATGTGAACGGGGGAAGTGGCGGAAACTCAGTGTTTGATACGATGACAGCTTATGGCGGCGGCGGTGGAACTAGCAGTGGTAGCCCAGTTTCTGGTGGTTCTGGTGGTGGTTCAGGTAGAGACTCTGGTAACTCTGTTGGTGGAGCTGTGATTGCAGGAATTGCGGCTGGCGGAACTTCTTATGGAAATGTTGGTGGCGGAAGTCAAAGCGCTGGTTGGGATGGTGGTGGCGGCGGTGGCG
>CAIUFU010000192.1 GCA_903898475.1 uncultured Alphaproteobacteria bacterium
ATTGCTTCTCTATCTTTGCTGTTGCTGAAATTTTTTCTGAAGATAGTTTGGTCAAAATTGCGAGCCTGAATCACCTTTTACCTCTTTTGTATTCTGTTAAGAATGAATGAAAACGCGTGCGAATATGTGGAAACTTTTAAAACACCAAAAGCCAACTCAAGCCATAAAATGGATGAGTTGGCTTAGAAGAGAAAAGTTAATTACTTCAATTCAACTTTGGCGCCGGCTGCTTCAAGTTTCTTTTTGATTTCTTCAGCTTCAGCTGTAGGAACATCAGATTTTACTGTTTTAGGAGCGGCTTCAACTAGATCTTTAGCTTCTTTCAAGCCAAGACCAGTGATAACTCTAACTTCTTTAATAACGTTGATTTTGTTGTCACCAGCAGCGGTTAAAACAACTTCAAATTTATCTTTAACTTCTGCGGCAGCAGCAGCTGGAGCGGCAGCAGCAAAAGATGCGGCAGAAACTCCCCATTTTTCTTCTAATTTTTTGCTTAGATCAGCAAGTTCCAAAACTGTTAAAGCTGATAAGGTTTCTGATAGTTGGTCAAGATTTGCAGACATTTTTTACCTGTTGATTGATATTAATAATTAAAAAATTGGATACTACTGCTTCAAAGAGGCTAATCCTTTTTCAGGAGCGGAAAGAACCCTGACAAAGTTAGTTTGAGCACCTTTGAGTACGCCGATGAATGAAGCGCGAACATCATTCAAGGAACCTAGTTTAGCCATTTCTTTTATGGCGTTTTCAGTAATAAGTGATTTGTTGAAGTAGCCAACTTTGATTTTTAAAACATCAAGTTGCTTAGCTACGTCAGAAATAACTTTCGACAAAGCTACTACATCTTGTGAATATAGAACTGCAGTCGGTCCGTTTAAATGAGGAGTTAGAGCTTCCAAATCAGTTCCTTTGAGAGCAACTTTAACCAAAGTATTCTTGGCTATTTTCATGTTGCAGTCTTTTGCTTTGAGAGCGATACGCATATCGTAGAGTTGTTTATCGCTCATTCCGCGATAATGTATAACTGCTACGAAAGCACTGTTGGTTAGTTTATTCTTTAATGAAGAAACTAATTCTAGTTTTTGATTCTTATTCATTTTCTTTGAGAAATTATTTTACAGAGAATCAATGGCGACCTTTACAGAGGGTCCCATGGTTGAATTTAGGTAAAATTCTTTGATGAATTTTCCTTTAGAGCTTTCTGGTTTAGAATCTTTGATCGCTTTGATAACCGCTTTAGCGTTTTCAAGCAAAGAAGCAGAATCGAAGCTAATCTTTCCTACCATGCAATGAATAGTTCCAGCTTTATCGTTTTTGAAATCAATTTTTCCTTTTAAAGCGTCTGAAACGGCTTTTTTAATATCAGCTGTAACAGTGCCATTTTTTGGGCTTGGCATTAAACCACGGGGCCCAAGTTTTTTAGCAACTTTGCTAATTTTTTGCATAACGTCTGGAGTTGCAACGCAGCAGTCGAAGTCCAAGAATCCAGCTTCAATTTTAGCAATTAGATCTTCAAGTCCCGCTTCAGAAGCACCGGTTTCAAGAGCAAGTTTTTTCTGATCTTCGTTAGAAGTGAAAACGATAACTTTTACTTTTTTACCAGAACCGTGAGGCAATAAAACCGAACCTTTAACAGTTTGATCTGATTGTTTAGCATCAATTCCTAGATTTAAAGCAAGGTCAACTGATTCAACAAATTTACGCTTTTTAGTGGCGCTCAATTCTTGAAGTTTTTTGATCCCATCTTCCAAGCTAGCAGCATGAAGTTTCTCAACTAGCTGAACTACTTTTTTTGTTTTTTGTTTTTTTGTTTTTGTCATGATTATTCTACTACTTCTAGCCCCATTGAGATGGCAGAGCCTTTAACCATTTGTGCACACGCTTCAAGACTGGTTGCGTTCATATCAACCATCTTTTTTTCAGCTACGCTTTTAATTTGAGCCATAGTGATTTTTCCGGCAGTTTCTTTTCCTGGATTTGAAGAGCCTTTTTCCAATTTGATTTCTTTCATAATCAAATAAGAAACCGGAGGATTTTTTGTTGTGAAGGTAAAGCTTTTATCTTTATAAGCGATGATGGTAACTGGAATTGGCGTACCAAGATCATATTCAAATTTTAACGCATTGAATTGCTTGCAGAATTCCATGATGTTCAAGCCTTTTTGGCCCAAAGCTGGTCCAATTGGAGGAGCTGGGTTAGCTTTTCCAGAAGGCACTTGCAACTTAATGAGGCCTAAAATTTCCTTTGATTTTGACATAATTTATTCTTGAAATAAGTGGTTGAAACCTTGATTTTACTGGCTTCGTGGGCGCCCTCCTTTTTGCAGGGCGCAGCAATTTATTTTTACAAAAGCAAATTGCAATAAGTTTCTTAAGAAACTTTCTCTACCTGATTGATATCCAATTCTACTGAAGTCGCGCGACCAAAAATTAAAACAGAAATTTTAACTTTTTGTTTTTCGATATCAAAATCTTCAACAGCGCCAGAGAATGATTCGAACGGTCCTTCAATTACATTTAAAGTTTCGCCAATCTCAAAAATAACACTCTTGTTATCTAGTTCTTGTGAAGACGATAAATTTAGAATTTCTTGCATTTTTAACTCAGCAACTGGCTGAGGATTATTTTTCCCACCCAAAAATCCCATTACTTTAGGGATAGAGTTAATAGCATTGTATGCTTCGCTCGCTAAGTTTGTATTAACAAAAACGTAGCCTGGAAATAGCTTTTGAGCTTCTTGAACTTTTTGTCCTTTCTTAATCTTAATAATAGGTTTTGTGGGCACCAAGGCGTCAAAAACATATTTATCGATAGTGCCACGAAGTATCATTGCCTTAATGTCGGCAGCTACTTTGTTTTCTTGGCCGGCCATCACATTTAAGATGTACCATTTATTGGTGTTGTTTTCCATGGTCGTCAAAGTATTGAAAATTTATAAACCAAAAATAAGTCCGATGATTTTTGAGATCAAAAAGTCGGCAAATAAAATTGCTAAAGAAGCAACCACTATAGTTACAAGAATTGTGATTGTTGTAACGTAGGTTTCTTTTTTTGAGGGGACGTGAAGCTTTTTTACTTCTTCGACTGAGTCTCTGAAAAATCCGATCATTTAAAATTCACTATAAAATTTGGCAGGAGCGAGAGGAATCGAACCCCCAACCAACGGTTTTGGAGACCGCTACTCTACCAGTTGAGCTACGCTCCTATTAATTATTCTTTTGGTTCTTTGTTCTCTGATTTTGGCTTAGGTTTTTTATATTTAACTTCCTCAGCCTCATTTTCATATTCTTCAAATCTAGCTCTGAAACAAATTGGATCAGCTAAGCCATTTTCTCGAACATTAGCGGTGCAAAAATGTAAGCCTTTATCGGCAAAGTTGCTCTTTACACTGTAACCGTCAATCCAAGCTTCTTTATGCTCGGTAATAAAGGTTCCGTGAGTAGAGCAGCTTGCCAAGCAAAGAAAAGTAAGGCCTAAAAAAATTTTTAGAAAAATTTTCACAAACTTTGCCGATTTAAATTTACTTAATGATTTTTGCAACAACCCCAGCCCCAACAGTTCTGCCACCTTCACGGATAGCAAAACGAAGACCTTCTTCCATAGCGATTGGAGCGATTAGTTCTACAATAAGTTTAACATTGTCGCCAGGCATAACCATTTCAACTCCTTCTGGAAGTGAAACTGAACCTGTAACGTCTGTTGTTCTGAAGTAGAATTGAGGACGGTAGTTTTTGAAGAATGGAGTATGACGACCACCTTCATCTTTGCTCAAGATATAAACTTCAGCTTCAAAATGAGTGTGCGGAGTAATAGAAGCAGGTTTGCAAAGCACTTGACCTCTTTCAACATCTTCTTTCTTAGTACCTCTTAGAAGGATACCAGCGTTGTCACCAGCGCGGCCTTCATCAAGAAGTTTGCGGAACATTTCGATTCCGGTGCAAATTGTTTTTTGAGTTGCTTTAATACCAACGATTTCAAGCTCTTCGTTAATTTTAACAATACCTCTTTCGATTCTTCCAGTAACCACTGTACCGCGTCCTGAAATTGAAAACACGTCTTCAATTGGCATCAAGAATGGTTGGTCAACTGGTCTTTTTGGCTCTGGAATGAAAGAATCAACAGCATCCATAAGAGCTTGGATTGATTTTTCACCAATATCAGAATCTTCGCCTTCAAGGGCTTTAAGAGCAGAACCTTTGATGATTGGAATAGTGTCGCCTGGGAAATCATATTTGCTTAGAAGTTCACGAACTTCCATTTCAACCAGATCAAGAAGCTCAGCATCTTCAACTTGGTCAACTTTGTTTAAAAATACAACGATCGCAGGAACGCCAACTTGTTTAGCAAGTAGGATGTGTTCACGAGTTTGTGGCATTGGACCATCAGCAGCAGATACAACTAGAATTGCACCATCCATTTGAGCAGCACCAGTAATCATGTTTTTTACATAGTCAGCGTGGCCCGGGCAGTCTACGTGAGCGTAGTGTCTGTTAGCAGTTTCATACTCTACGTGAGCAGTGTTGATTGTAATACCGCGCTCTTTTTCTTCCGGAGCAGCATCAATCTGATCATAGCCTCTTTTCTCAGCTAAACCGCTTTTTGAAAGGAATGTAGTAATTGCAGCTGTAAGCGTTGTTTTACCATGATCTACGTGACCAATAGTTCCAATGTTTACGTGTGGCTTATTGCGTTTGAAGGCTTGCTTAGACATATTGATGTTACCCAAAATGATTAACGATAAATAATTTTAAAAGGCTCACGGCACTTATTAAAATTTTATTTCTTTAAGAATTGCTCTATAAAAAAAATTTCGAAAAAAAATTTCTATCTCAAAATTTTTTCGGAATTTTTCTTACATAGTAAAATACTTAAATAACTCTACTGCTGACAAAGTATATACAGATCCTACAAAATCGAGGAGTGATGCATCTTGACATAACTACCGTTCCAGAGCGAGGTCGCGCATTGTGGAAATCAAAACATATTGTGCAAGAGAAATGTTCAAATATTTCTAATAAATTTTTGAACATTTCTCAATGCGCCAATACTAAGGCGCGAGCCTCTACTATAGAAAAAATAACTATGCTTTTTTCGCTTTAATTTCTTCTGCAACTGCAGAAGGAACTGGTTCGTAGCAATCAAATTCCATGCTGTAACTTGCACGACCTTGTGAAAGAGAGCGTAAGCTGTTTACATATCCAAACATTGCAGCAAGAGGAATTTTAGCAGTAATTACTTGCGCGATATCGCGTCCTTCCAAATTTTGAATTTGTCCACGACGAGAGTTGATATCTCCGATTACGTCACCCATGTAATCTTCTGGAGTTACAACTTCTACTTTCATGATTGGCTCAAGAATGATTGGACCAGCCTTTTCCATTGCTTCACGAAATGCTGAACGAGCAGCAATTTCAAACGCTAGAACGCTTGAATCGACATCGTGATAAGCTCCGTCAAGCAAAGTTGTTTTCAATCTTACAACTGGGAAGCCAGCCAAAAAGCCGGTATCTTTTGCAGATTTTAAACCTTTTTCAACACCTGGTATATACTCTTTTGGAACGCGTCCGCCGACAACTTCACTTTCGAAAAGGAAGTTATCTTTTGAGTCAGATGGAAGTGGTTCGAAAGAAATTTTAACTTTCGCAAATTGTCCAGAACCGCCCGATTGTTTTTTGTGAGTGTAATCAATCTCAACTTTCTTAGTAATAGCTTCACGATAAGCAACTTTTGGCTGACCGATATTTGCATCAACTTTGAATTCACGCTTCATGCGATCAACGATGATCTCAAGGTGCAATTCACCCATTCCGCGAAGAATTGTTTGTCCAGATTCTTGATCAGATTCAATACGAAGTGATGGATCTTCTGAAGCCAAACGTGACAAAGCCATACCCATTTTTTCTTGGTCAGCAGTTGATTTTGGTTCAACTGAAACTTCGATTACTGGCTCTGGGAAAATCATTCTTTCCAAGATAATGTTGTAGTCAGGCTCAACCAAAGTATCACCAGTTGTTGAGTTTTTCAAACCGGCTAAAGCCACGATATCACCAGCGTAAGCTTCTTTGATGTCTTCACGGTTATTTGCGTGCATCAACAAAATTCTGCCAATTCTTTCTTTAGAATTTTTAGTTGTATTTACCGCACCAGTACCACTGACCAAAACGCCTGAGTAAATACGAACGAAAGTTAGAGATCCAACAAATGGATCGGTCATGATTTTAAAAGCCAAACCAACGAATTTTTTATCACCACAATTGATGCTGATAATTTCATCAGTTTTACCATCAATTGCTGGAATTTGTTTAATGTCTTGTGGGCTTGGTAGATAATCTACAACCGCGTCTAGCAAAGGTTGGACACCTTTGTTTTTGAAAGCAGTTCCGTTTAAAACTGGAACAAAAGCGCCAGTGATTGTAGCTTTACGAATGCAGCGTTTAAGATCTGCTTCAGTAATTGGCTCACCTGCCAAATATGCTTCCATCAAAACGTCATCTTGTTCGATTGCAGCTTCAACTAGCTCTTCGCGATATTGTTTTGCTTTTTCCAAGTGATCCGCAGGGATTTCTTCAAGAGTATAATCCGCGCCCATTGATTCATCTTTCCAAACAACAGCTTTCATTTTGATTAGATCAATAAGGCCGCCGTAATCTTCAGCTTGATTGATTGGCAATTGGACTGGAATCGCACGAGCACCCAATCTAGTTTTCATCATGTCAACGCAACGATAAAAGTTAGCGCCGGTTCTATCCATTTTGTTCACGAAACACATTCTCGGAACCTTATATTTATTCGCTTGACGCCATACGGTTTCTGATTGTGGCTCAACACCTGCAACTGCGTCAAAAACTGCAACTGCACCGTCAAGAACACGAAGAGAACGCTCAACTTCAATAGTGAAATCTACGTGTCCTGGAGTGTCGATAATGTTAATTCTGTGCTCTTTCCAGAAACAAGTTGTAGCGGCAGAAGTGATGGTAATTCCACGTTCTTGCTCTTGCTCCATCCAGTCCATTGTGGCAGCACCGTCGTGAACTTCGCCAATTTTGTGCGACTTTCCAGTGTAAAATAAAATACGCTCAGTTGTGGTAGTTTTACCGGCGTCGATATGCGCCATAATGCCGATATTACGATATTTTTCGATTTCAATTTGACGTGCCATAGGACAAAAAAACGGTTGTTGAAGTTGTAACTTGAAAGATTTGGAAATTGTAAAAAAAGCTAGAAGAAGCCTGCCTTAAGCGAACATCCATAAACTATAGGGGCGGCGTAAGTTAGTTTTCGATTTCTAATTGACAAGAAAATTTTAGCCCTCTTCGCACATGTAAGAATGGTAAGAACAGTAGTGGTATTTACGACGTAAACGCTCAATCCACGGATTAAATTTTGCGGTGTTTTTATATTTCAAAATTCTGATTTGGTAATTTTTTGGATGGCAAGAAATCAAGAAATAAAAATACAAATTATACTCAGCAACTCCGCAAGTGCCTTCACGATTTTTTAAGAAAATTTCATAAAATTTACCGCCACTAAAATCAGTATTCTCAACCTTTTTCATCAAATCTTCGATGATGTGGCGTTGAAACAACATATGATGACAAACACCCGAAACATTCAAGAATTTATGCGGAAAATATCGCTCAATTTCTGGTAAAATTTTAATGATATGCTTGAAAGTTGTTTGCTGAAATTCAGATTGATCTAAATCTTTATCTTTGCTTAAATTATACAGCGGCAGGCCTTCTGGAGAGAAGAATTCAACACTACGATAAAACACCGTATCCGCATCCAAGATTAAAATATTTTCAGAAATATCTGGGATCACCAAACAAGCATAAAGCTTTAGCAATTGCTGATAATGCCAACCAACTCTTTGGCCACCTAAAATGTCACTGATTTCTTTGTAAGAAAATGGGTAAAGAGCTTCATCAAACCACTCAGCTTTATCGGTATATTTTTCTTTGGAAACAACGATGATTCTGCGGATATTTTTAGCATTTTTTTTAATGCCTGTAATCACGTAATCCAGCGTTGGAAGGTCTTTTTCGTGAGCCGGAATTACAACATCAATTAATTGCATCACTTGAGAGAAATTTAAATAAAGAGATGGGCAATAAAAAAGGCGGCTACTTTTTCAAGTAACCGCCTTCTTCTTTACAGAATTACCATCTGTAATGGGCGAAAGCTTTGTTGGCTTCAGCCATTTTAAATACTTCTTCTTTCTTTTTTGCTGCCCAACCTTTGTTTTCCAAAGATTCTAGAACAACAGTAACAACTTTGTTAGAAAGTTCTCTGCCTTTGATATTTTCAATGGCAGTTTTAAGCCATTTCAAAGCTAGAGCTGAACCGCGTCTAGCAGAAACTTCTACTGGAATTTGGTAAGTAGCTCCACCAATACGGCGAGATCTAACTTCAACTTTTGGAGTAACGTTTTCCAAAGCTTCTTTAAAGATTTCGATTGGGGCTTTTTTCAATTTTTTCTCAAGATTGTCGAAAGCTTCGTAGATTGCTTTTTCAACAACTGATTTTTTACCGTCATTCATCAAACGGTTAACGAATCTAGAAACGATTACTTCGCCATATTTGGCATCTGGAAAAATCTTTCTGATTTTTGCTGCTCTTCTTCTCATGATTTATTAAACTATTTAGGTTTTTGAGCGCCGTATTTTGAACGGGCTTGTTTACGATTTTTAACACCTTGCGTATCCAAAGATCCTCTCACGATGTGATAACGCACACCCGGCAAATCCTTTACACGGCCGCCACGGATGGCAACAACAGAGTGTTCTTGTAGGTTGTGACCTTCACCTGGGATGTAAGCGATAACTTCAAATCCGTTAGTCAATTTCACACGTGCAACTTTACGCAAAGCTGAGTTTGGTTTTTTTGGAGTTGTAGTATAAACGCGAGTACAAACACCTCTTTTTTGTGGGCAGGCCTTCATCGCTGGAACCTTGTTCTTAGCGGTCTGCTTCTCTCTTGGCTTTCTAATAAGCTGATTAATTGTAGGCATGAAATGCTGTTCTTAGAGTAGTTGGAAAATTAAAAAATTTCGGAATTTTATTACGAAAGGGGGCGGCTTTTTAGGTTTGGAAAAATGTTAGTCAACTAAAAATATATTCAGAATTCTTGGCGATTGTTTGCTAAAAAACTTAAAACAAACTTTGACTCCATCCTTTTAAATCTCCAACTCATTTTCTCGATTTATGCTTGATGCAACCCATCTGAGCTTGAGCCAAGCTGGCTTAGTTTTTGATTCTCGCAGTGGCGACAGTTACCAAATCAATGATTCAGCCAGTCTGATTATTAAACTTTTTCAAAGTCACAAATCTGCCGAAGATGTCGCAGAAGCTTTGGCTAAAACCTACAATTTAAACAAAGAACAAGCGCTGAGCGATATTTTAGAATTTCAAACCCAACTCTCAATTATTGGGTTAATTTAAGTGAAAAAAAATGTAATTGGCGTTTCTGGAATTAACGCCACAGATAATCCAGGCCCCGGCTGCGGGGTTGCCAGAAGTTTGCCCAAAACCTCCGTAATTGGCCTAAGCTACGACGTCAACGATCCCGGCAATTACATGTCGGATATTTTTTCTAATAGTTTTCTAATGCCCTACCCAAGCCAAGGCTGGGAAAGCATGAAAATGGCTATTTTAGACATTCAAAAAAAAACTGATCTCAATATTTTAATTCCCTGCCTCGACGCTGAATTGCCACTAATAATTCAAAATCAAAAGCAACTAGCCCAAATGAAAATCAAAACTCTTTTACCCAGCAAAGAACAATTTGAATTTCGCGGCAAAGACCAACTTCCCGAATTAGCCAAAGAAATTGGCTGCTTACATCCAAAAACCAAAACCGTTTTTGGTATTGATGAATTGGTCGAAGTTTTAAAAAACGAAATCCCCCTTCCCGCTGTTATCAAAGGCAAATATTACCAAGCCTACATCGTCTACACTCTCGAAACCGCCATTCTTAAAGCCACCGAAATCGCTGGCCAGTGGGGATTTCCACTTTTAGTGCAAGAAAAAATCGAAGGCCAAGAAGTCAATATGATCGGCCTTTCTTGCCAAGATGGACAAGTCAAAGGACGCGTCTCAATCAAAAAACAATTAACCACCAGTTTGGGCAAAGTCTGGACCGCCGTGACAATTCGCGACGAGCGACTCGATAAAATCTGCGACAATTTCGCCAACCAAACCAAATGGTCCGGCCCTTTCGAACTTGAATGCATGACTAACAAAGACGGCATTTATTTAATCGAGATCAATCCGCGCTTCCCTTCATGGGTTTATTTCGCCACCGCCGTTGGCGTTAATTTACCGCAAATGTTGGTAGAAATTCTCGATTCTGGCGACTGCGCCAAAAAACTCGATTACCCGCTCGGCAAATATCTAGTGCGATATTCTTCTGAATTCGTCACCGATTTATCAAATTTTCAAAACTTACTTTCCCACAAAAATCGCAACGGATTATGACTCAATATTCAAAACCAAGCATCGTCAAAATCGGTAATCCGCTTTATTTAAAACATGGCGCGTCAGCCCAAAGTTATCAATTCGTGCGCGACTCAATTGAAGGCGTTTTAATCAGCGATTTAGTTGAAAAATTTGGCTCACCCTTATTCGTTTTTTCCAAAACCACTTTACAAAAAAAATATCGCGAAGCCAAAGCAGCAATTGGCGCAATTTACCCCAATGTAACTTTCGGCTGGAGCTACAAAACCAATTATCTCAACGCCATTTGCCAAGTTTTTCACAACGAAGGCGCCATCGCCGAAGTGGTCAGCGGCTTTGAATATGAAAAGGCGCGCGCTTTGGGAGTTGCCGGCAAAAACATTATTTTCAATGGCCCCTACAAATCAAAAAAATCACTGGAATTAGCGATTGCCGAAAATGCTCAAATTCACGTCGATCATTTAGATGAAATTTCCGACATCGAAGAAATCGCCAAAAGCCAAAATAAAAAAGTAAAAGTCGGCATCAGAATAAATTTTAACGCCGGCATTTATCCCATTTGGTCGCGCTTTGGTTTCAATTTAGAAAGCGGTCAGGCGTTAGTTGCAGTTAATCGCATTTTGCGCAGCGAACATTTAGAAATTGGCGGCATTCACTCGCATATCGGAACTTTCATAATTGACGCCAACGCTTACGGCCGAGCTCTTGAAAAGATGATAAAATTTATGGCCGAAGTTGAAAATCTCGCCGGTTACGAATTAGATTTTCTTGATTTGGGAGGAGGTTTTGCCAGCAAAAGCAATTTAAAAACTTCTTACCAAGCCCCCGAAATCAACGTTCCGTCAATTGAAGATTACGCAAAAGCAATTGCCAAACCTTTGCAAATTTTGGCGCAGCGCAAAAATCCGCCAAAATTAATTTTAGAATTGGGGCGTCATTTAGTTGACGAAGCCGGATTTTTAATCACCTCGGTTGTTGCCGAAAAACTTCTCACCGACGGCCGCCGCTCTTACGTTTTAGATGCTGGCGTCAATTTACTCTACACCTCCACTTGGTATAAATTTAAAATCGAACTCGAATCTGAAGTGAGCGGAATTGCCGAACCTAGCATTTTATTCGGCCCACTCTGCATGAATATTGACGTAGTTGATGAGGCAATTTTATTGCCGCGCTTAAAAAGATTTCAGCGCCTGATTTTATCCCCCGTTGGCGCCTACAACGTGACGCAATGGATGCAGTTCATTCAATATCGCCCAGCTGTTGTTTTGATTGACGAAAATGGCGCCGTAAAAGTAATTCGCCGCGCCGAAAATTTGGACGATATCAACAATATGGAATCGTAAAATGGCAAAATTCAGTTCATTAAAATCCTTTTTCGCGCCTTATTCCACAATATTTACCATCTCTTCACCTTATCTCGGATTTTTTCTCGCGCTAGTTTCACTAATTCAACCAAATGCCGGAATTGGCGGATTAATTGGTTTATTTTTTGCCGCACTTTATTTGCGATTAATCAATCTTTGCAATAATCCCGCGGTAATTGCGCCCGTAATGCGCAACTGCCTGCTTGTTGGCTTATTAATTGGGTATTTATTCGCCTTTAATTTTCATATTTTTGCACTTTACGGCATTTTTATTTTTCTAACTCTCATCACCTCAACTGCCATAGCATCAATATTTGCAAGGTCTCAGCTACCTGCACTTTCGATCCCATTTTGCCTTGTGGGTTTAATAATTTTTATTTTACTTCCCCAAATTTATCAATTTTCTCTCGCTCCAACAATCTTGTGGAATCTTGATATTACAGGCTCTTTACCAGATTTCGCGATTTACTTTTTTCACGCCATTGCTTCCCTTTTATGTTTCACCAACCCCACAATCGGTCTGTTATTTTGGCTTGGAATTGCTTTTGTTTCACCACTCACCGCTTTGTTTTTGTGGTTGGGATTCGTCATTGGCATCAGCGTTGAATCGTTATTTCACCCGATTCACCAGAACTTAAATTTATTTTCTGAAGGCTTTAATTATTCGCTAGTTTTTGCCGCAATTGCCGGAGTTTTTTTGGTGCCTTCACGCTTTTCTATTTTTATGGCAAGTCTTGCCACAGCTATCACCGCAGTAGTTGTTGTTACTTGCAGCACGATGTTAAATCCGTGGTTTTTGCCGATACTTTCTCTGCCATTTAATTTGGTGATTTTGGTGGTTTTATTGTCGCTAAAAACCATTCGTCCTTTGGCATTAAATTTTGAATTTTTTGCAACTCCTGAACAAAATTTAGAAAATTCTTACTTGTCTCAAAACCGCCACCGCCTTGGTGAAATTGGCACTTTTCTGCCAGTTTCTGGCACTTGGAAAATTCAGCAAGCCTTTGACGGAAATCTCACTCACCGCGGATTTTGGCGTCACGCTTTAGACTTTGTTGCGACAGATAAAAATGGTAAAATTTTTGCCAATAAAGGACTCGATCTCACTGACCATTTCTCTTTTGGCAAAGAAATTTTATCACCAATTGAAGGATGGGTTGTCGCTTGCAACTCTAGCGACGATGACAATCTGATTGGTCAAGTTGTGCACGGAAAAAATTGGGGAAATTATTTAATTTTAAAAAGCGCTTTTGGTTTTTACGTGACACTTTCGCACTTAAAAAAAGATTCGCTTGTGGTTGCAGTTGGCAATTTTGTGCAAGTCGGACAAAAGCTGGCAGAATGTGGCAATAGCGGCTATTCGCAGGAACCTCATTTGCATTTACAAGTGCAATATCAGCCAGTAATTGGCGCAGCAACTGTGCCTTTTCACATTTTAAATTACTCAATTGGCAATCAGGCGCATTTTCACCGCACGCCTTTGCAAGATGAAATTGTCCAAAATTTAAATCTGAATCGCGCCGTTGAAAAAGTTTTAACTTTTAAACTTGATGAGATTTTGACCTTTGAAAAAAGCGATCAAACCCGCGTCACAATTGCAAGCAACGTTGATGAAATCACCGGTCGCTTTTATTTAACTGACGGAATTTCCAAAATTTATCACGCCAAGATTGGTGCTAATTTTTATTTTTACGGACTTGTCGGAAATCGCCACTCAACACTTTGGGACCTGATGTTAGCCGCGCCAAAAATTCCAATTACTTACGGTGAAGAGTTTAAATATTACGACGAATTGCCGCTGATTTTAACTAAAAAACCGCTGCAAAGATTTTTCGCTCGCTTAAAGCAAATTGCCGGATTTAAGTTAAAAAATTCTACAGCAAAATATTCGATAAATCGCCAAGGCTTAGAAATTAAAGGCGCTAACAGCTTGTTAAAAATCGATCCGGCTTTGGGGATTTGTGAATTTTCTGTTGGAAAAGAAAAATATGTGCGGGTTTTTTCTTAAGGTAAAAGCAACTCACCTTCAATTGGAATAAACTTCGAAGCCGCGGCAACAAGTGAATCAGCTGTCAGCTCGGCAACCCCGTAAACTTCAACTTCGCTGCCGAAATCTTTTCTGACTTTTTGTACCAGCAAATCGAAATCTCCATCCCCCGAAAGCAAAATCACCACATCTGATTCTTTGGCAAATTCCATTACATCCAACGTAATTCCGACATCCCAATCACCTTTTGCTGAACCGTCACTGCGCTGAATAAAAGGTTTTAATTTTATCTCAAAACCAATGCCGCGCAAAATATTTTGAAACTGTTTTTGTTTTTCATCGCCGCGACCAATGGCGTAAGCAACGGCTTTTACAACGCGACGATTTTGCGTTGCCTTGGCCCAGAAAGCATTGTAATCAAAATGCTTCTGAAAGCCCTGTTTTGTAGTGTAGTAAATGTTTTGCACATCGACAAAAATTGTAACGCTTTGCATGTAATTTTAATTAATTTTTTAAGAGACTTTAAATCACTCTCTATCGTTCCTAACTATGCAAGTGATCTACATAATTTAACAAAATTTCAAATTTATGACCATCTCAATGTATCAATCTTCCGTGCCTGTTTTTATTCGTCAGCTGGGCAATTTATCGGCAATTTTAACTAAAGCTGCGGCGCATGCTGAAGCGAAAAAAATTGATCCAACCGTTTTTATTAATGCTCGCTTATTTCCCGACATGTTTCCCCTTTCGCGCCAAGTGCAAATTGCTTGTGACGCTGCAAAAGCCGGAGCTGCAAGGCTTGCCGAAATTGAACTTCCAAGCTTTGCTGATGTTGAAACCACTTTTGCCGAACTTCAAGAACGCATCGCCAAAACCATTAAATTTTTGGAAAGCATTAAACCTGAACAAATCGACGGCAAAGAAAATCTACAAATCACTTACATCCAACGCGACAAAGAAAGTAAATTTATCGGCCAGCCTTATTTATTAAATTACGCTTTGCCGAATTTATATTTTCACATCACTGCAACTTACTCAATCCTCAGACATCTTGGTGTTGAAATTGGTAAAAAAGATTTCCTCGGAAACCTCTAAAACAAAAAAGCGCGGATGGCCAATTAAGACCATCCGCGCTTTTAAAATTTACTCTAAAACTAATTACAAATCTTTAGCATTTCCTGCCAAATAATCCGCAACACCTTTAGCATCAGCTTTCATTCCTTGTTTACCTTTATTCCAGCCAGCTGGGCAAACTTCACCATGTTCTTGGAAGAATTTTAGTGAATCAACCATGCGTAAAGCTTCGTCAATGTTGCGTCCAAGTGGAAGGTCATTCACAACTTGGTGACGTACAACGCCTTCTTGGTCAATCAAGAAAGTGCCGCGCAAAGCAACAGCTTCGCCCATCAAAACGTCGTAGTCACGAGCGATTGATTTAGTCAAATCAGCAACCAAAGGATATTGGATTTGGCCAATGCCGCCTTTGTTAACTTCAGTATTTTTCCAAGCTAGGTGCGAAAATTTTGAATCAACAGAAACGCCGATTACTTCAACACCACGATCTTTGAATTCTTGCAAACGATTGTCGAAAGCAATGATTTCAGAAGGGCAAACGAAAGTGAAATCAAGTGGGTAGAAAAACAAAACGCCGATTTTTCCTTTTAGGTGAGCGTGAAGATTAAATTTTTCATTGATTTCGTTATTAGGCAAAACTGCAGCTGCAGTGAAATCAGGAGCCATTTTTCCAACTAGAACTGACATGGTTTTTGAAATTTATTTTAAAGAGATCGAGTGAATTACTCGGGGAGAGTTAACTTAAAAACGAAGTGCCGAAAATCAATGTGCGATTTGAAGAAAAATCCCAAATGTGACCCTGAGCCTGTCGAAGGGTGACATTGAGTTTTTTTTATAATTTAACTCAACTTTCTCAAAGATTTTAGTTGGCATTTGAGAGCGCAAACTTAACTTCCGACCCCTTCTTTTTTTTAGGAATAGTTCAAAATCAAATCTCTTTCCAAAACCATGTCTCTCTTAGATGCAAAGCCTATTTACAAACCGTTTAATTATCCTTGGGCATATGATGCTTGGCTTAAACAACAGCAAATTCATTGGCTGCCAGAAGAAGTTCCTTTGGCAGATGACGTTCGTGACTGGAAACATAATTTAACCGCCGGCGAAAAAAATCTTTTGTCGCAAATTTTCCGCTTCTTCACCCAAGCTGATATCGAAGTTAATAACTGCTACATGCAGCATTATTCACGCGTGTTTCAGCCGACCGAAGTTAAAATGATGCTCGCAGCTTTTTCCAACATGGAAACTGTCCATATTGCAGCTTACTCACATTTGCTCGACACCATCGGAATGCCAGAAACCGAATATTCCGCCTTCATGAAATACAAAGAAATGAAGGATAAATATGACTACATGCACCAGTTTGGCGTGGGCACTAAAAAAGACATCGCGATTACTCTAGCAGCATTTGGCGGCTTTACCGAAGGCTTACAACTTTTTGCTTCTTTCGCAATTTTGTTAAATTTCCAACGCTTTGGAAAAATGAAAGGAATGGGTCAAATCGTGGCTTGGTCAGTGCGCGACGAAAGTCTGCACACCAATTCTATCATTAAATTATTCCGCACTTTCGTCCAAGAAAATCCTGAAGTTTGGGATGCTGATTTGAAAGGCCGCATTTATGAAGCCTGCGCCACCATCGTGCATTTTGAAGATGCTTTCATCGATCTGGCTTTTGAAATGGGCAACATCGAAGGCCTAACTTCACGCGAAGTGAAACGCTACATTCGCTACATCGCGGACCGTCGTTTAAACCAACTTGGACTAAAAGACATTTACATGATCGACATCAATCCGCTGCCTTGGCTTGATGAAATTTTGAATGGCGTTGAACATACCAACTTCTTCGAAAATCGCGTTACTGAATATAGCAAGGCCTCAACAACCGGAACATGGGAAGATGTTTTTGAAGAAATCGACAAAGGTCGTGAAAAAATGTTGGCGGTATAAAATGACAAACAAAATTAAGATAAAAATTTTCATCACAAATTTCTTAATTTTGTTTTTCTTCACCAATAATTCCTTCGCCTCAAACAGCCGCAATCTCACAGTATTTGCCGAGCCAAACATGTCTTTGGCTCTCACCAAAATATCTCGCCTCTATTCACAAAAATCTGACGTAATCGTTTCTGCCAACTTCAATTCTTCTGCTGAATTAATTAACAATATTGATTCTGGCGAACCTGCTGACGTTTTTATTTCTGCCCACGCCGGCTGGATTGAAACCCTGCGCCAGAAAGGCTTGGTTGACGTTTACAATGTTGGATTCATTGCCAAAGATTCACTGGTTTTGGTCACCTCAAAATCAAATCCATCTTTGCCACAAGAGCTACGCCGCAAAAATCTTTCAGTTGAAGAGGGTTTGAAAATTCTCAATGCCAATAAATCAACTTTGATTTTGGACTACGAAGGCAGCTCCTCAGGAAAATTCAGTAATGATTTAGTAAAAAATTTCGAACTTTTCGATCTGCAAATTTTTCGCAAATTAGCCGAAGATAAAACCCCAATTTTCAACACCATTAAAAGCGAACCAACACACTATGCTTTGCTACTTGCCAGCCAAGTTAGCGGTGATTCTGAGTTTCAGGTTTTAGCGACTAAAAAAGATTCTAATATTTTTTACCAAGCTTTGGTAATCGCCGGCGACAACATGGAAGTGGCAAGAGAGTTTTTGAAGTTTTTAAAAACTCCTGCAGCGAGTAAGATTTTAGCACAAAGCGGGTTTGACGAGAGTTAGAACTTAAATAGAACGAAGTCCGTCGTCCTTTGCTCATGGACCCATTACTTTTTTCCGATTTTAATTTTCCTCGACCCTTGATTTTACTGGTCAAAAGTTAATTTTGAGCCCGGGGCTCAAAATCCAAAATCCCCCAATTCTAACCCGAAATTTTTTTCACCCGCACCAAAAGCAAATCGTGATTTTTTCTTTTCAAAATCTCGAAAGCGTAGCCGTCAATTTCAAATTTTTCGCGCTCTTCAGGAATTCTTCCTAAATTGCTAATGATGAAAGCAGCCAGATTGTAAGCATTGTCGCCTTCCAAAATTTCCCAATCTAATTTTTTGTTAATGTCGCGAATCAAAGTTTTTCCGGCGATTTTGTAAGCGCCCGATTTAACGCGAATAATGTTAATTTCTGATTCGTCTTCTTGCTCTTTAATCTCGCCGACAATTTCTTCCAAAATATCTTCCAGCGTCAGCAAGCCGAGCATCGAGCCATATTCATCAATCACTAAAGCGAATCTTTTTTTCTTTTTTCTAAAGGCAAAAAGTTGCGAGCGCAAACTGTTGCTTGATGGCACAAACCACGGCTCAGAGGTTGCCGGAGTTAGCTCAAATTCATCCAAACTACCTTTGTGGCAATGCAGCGCTTTCAGCAATTTACGCACATTCAAAATCGCCACGATATTTTCTTTACTGCTGCGCCACATTGGAATTCTGGTGTAATTAATTTCCAAAGCTTGCGAGACAATTTCCGCCAGCGGCAATTCGGCATTGATTGATTCAATATCTTTGCGGTGAACCATGATTTCGCTGATCTCAGTGTCTGACAAATCAAGCACGCCATCGATTAAATCTTTGTCATATTTAAAGATTGAGCCTTCTTTGTGCTTTAAATCTACGGTGTCGCGAATTTCTTCCAACTCTTGCTCTTTTGAGGCTTGATCGGTTTTTTTGAAAAACAGATCAAGCACCGAATCAACCAGTTTTTGTATTAAATGTGTGAAGGGAAAAAGAATTTTTACCAAAATATCAATCATCGGCGCCAGAGCCATTGCCACTTTGTCGGGCATTTTTAAGGCAAAAGTTTTTGGAGCGATCTCAGAAAGCACAATCACAATTAGCGTCATTGCAATAGTGGCGTAAATTAATCCCGTCTCGCCAAACAAGGCAATTCCTGCTGCCGTAGCCAAAGCAGAGGCCAAAATGTTAACGATGTTATTTCCAATCAGCATTGAGCTGATTACCTTTTCACGACTTTTTAAAAGCTTTTCTAACTTTCGCGCCCGCTTATTTCCTTCACTTACCATGCGATGCACTTTGGCGCGTGACGCCGCAGTAATAGAGGTTTCAGAGCAAGAAAATAAAGCTGCCACAACGGTTAAAGCCACAACAGATGTTAGATAAAAAAAAGTTAGATCGTCCATTTTAGATTTTGTTAAAATTGATGCGCGGGTCGATGATTCTGTAAGTAAAATCACTAATGATGTTCGTGATTAATCCCAGCAAAGTAAAAATGTAAAGCGTGGCAAACATCAGCGGATAGTCGCGCGACAAAACCGCTTCGTAACCAAGCAAGCCCAAACCATCCAAAGAAAAGATCACCTCGATGAGCATTGAGCTGGTAAATAAAATTCCAATTAAAGCAGCGGGAAGTCCAGCAATTACAATCAACATGGCGTTGCGAAAAACATGTTTATACAAAACTTGTCTTTGGTTCAAACCCTTGGCGTAAGCGGCTAGAACATATTGTTTATTAATTTCTTCAATGAAGGAATTTTTGCAAAAAAATGTTAGCGAAGCAAAGCCACCAATCACCATTGCAATTAACGGCAAAGTCATGTGCCAAAAATAATCGGCGATTTTTGCCGGCCAGCTAAGTTCGCTAAAATTAGCCGAGACAAGGCCGCGCAACGGAAAAATATTTAAAAAGTTGCCGCCCGAAAAAAGCACAATCAAAAGAATCGCAAATAAAAATGACGGAATGGCGTGTAAAAAAATAATCACGCTGCTGGTCCATAAATCAAACTGCGAGCCATCGCGCACCGCTTTTCTAATGCCCAGCGGAATTGAAATAAAATAAATCAGCAACATTGACCACAAGCCCATCGAAATTGAGACGGGCAATTTATCTAAAATTAAATCGGTGATTTTTTTATCTTGGTAAAAACTTTCGCCAAAATCGAAGGTGGCATATTTTTTCATCATGAGCCAGAAGCGCTGGCTAAGAGGCAAATCGAAGCCGTAGAGTTTTTCGATTTTGGTTAAAATCTCTGCATCAACGCCGCTAGCGCCTTGGTATTTTGAGTCAGATGTGGTGGTAAAATTTTTTACATTGGGTGCGTTAGCAACTGAAACCCCAACCTCACCGCCGACTTTGGTTGTGTTATTCATTTGCGCCAAAAAACGCTCCACTGGCCCGCCCGGAGCAGTTTGAATCAGCAAGAAATTTACAAGCATGATTACGAAGAGCGTCGGGAAGATTAGGAGTAGGCGTTTTAGGAAATATTTTGGCATTTTAAAAAAAGACATAGGTCCCTGAGCAAAGCGCTTCAGCGCGTCGTCGAAGGGCCTGAAATTCGGTGTTCCGCCCCTTCGACGACGCTTAAGCTTTGCTCAGGGACCTATAAAAT
>CAIUFU010000193.1 GCA_903898475.1 uncultured Alphaproteobacteria bacterium
AACTTGCCGCGATAATCTGACAAATCGATTTTTTTTCCATCAATTCCGTTAAAAGAAAATTGATAAGCATTCCTTGCGCTAATATTGGCAAAGCTCTCTTGGCTTAAGCAGAAAAACAAAAATAGGCTTAAGAATATTTTGTAAATTTTCATGATTCGTGGATTGTGAAGTTGTTAATTTTTTGGCTTAATTTAAAGAATCTTCCGGATCATCAGCAATGTATACTTAGAAAAGTATCAAATTTTATATTCAATCACACACCAAAAATGATTGTAGGGTAAACTCAGAAAACCCCACAAAAAAAGCGCCACACCAGAAGCATGCTAACTTTAGCAAACTCTGGCGTGGCGCCACTTTCAAACCATTTAAAACTAGTTCTTACTTCTTAACTGAAATCGTAACAGCGCGACGATTTTTTGCCCATGAAGTTTCATCATGACCCAAAGCAACTGGTTTAGATTTTCCATAACCAACAGTTTTGATTTTAACTTCTTTCACACCGTTTTTTACCAAATATTCTTTAACGGCATTGGCTCTTTTTACGCTTAGTTTTTTATTGTAAGCTTTAGAACCTCTTTCGTCGCAGTGAGCTTCAATTACTACTTTTTTGGTTTTTACATTTTGCGCTTCTGGCAAAACTTTTTTCTCCAAAGTAGCCGCTGCTTCTTTGTCTAGCACGGCGCTGTTAGTGCTAAAATAAACAACTTGCGGGCCTGTTTCAGAAGTAGCAATTTCTGCAACGGGCACCGAAAGCACCAACACAGCTTCATTATCTGCACTTACAGGCGCCTCTTTTTTAGCTGGTTGCTCAACAGCAACAATATCATTAGTTTTTTTAGTTGAGCTGCATGAGGCAAGGCTTAAAGCGATCAACAGCAAAGTAATGTTTTTCTTAATCATATTTTTAATAATTTAGTTGAAGTTAAAGCGATTGCTAGGAATCACCTTCAACTTAGGCACCAAATGAAAAGTTTCAACCCGTACCATTTTTTAAAACACATGAGCAAAACTTACGCCCTTTTAACTTTAGCAATTTTCGCGCTCGCGTCTTTTAGCGCTCAAGCTTCTTTGTGCAAAAAATCACTGCGAGTTTCGATTAAAATGGATGATGATTGGTACAAAAAAGAAGAACTACGTTTGGCAAATGAGGCAGCCTTAATCCAAACCCACACCAATTACCTAATTCGCGAAACCCTGCCCATTGTTGCTGCGCCTTACCATTGTGCCAAAGGCGAAGAATGTGACCCGCTAAAAAATTGCCAGATGGAAAAAGACGTCAAAGACCTCAAAGAAATTCAATATTCAATCGTCACCGACAGTGGCATTGTCATCATGAAAAGCTACTGCAGCCAGATTGGAAAATGCATCGGCTACAATGATTTTTTTCACACAAAAAATGTCACCGCCGCGGAAGATCGGCTAATTGACGTCAAAAACAACAACGCGGTATTTTACCATTATTTTTACTCAGCAAAATCCAAAAGCTACGAACCGCTATTTAACATCACCAACTTTTACAGTGGCTCTGATCTTTATCTAGACGACATGCCACATTTTTCTCCAAATGAAAAAACACTGCTCGAAGTGCGCTCAATTCCAAAGCAAGAAAACACCGGAGATTTTCCAACCGGCTTCAATATTAACATCTACGAAGCCAACGATTTTGGCGAATATAAAAATGTCGAACCTGCCGAAATTGACCCAGAAAACCCAAGTAAAATTCTTTCCACTTTTTTATCGCGCAATCCCAGCTGCGGCGAAACGCCACATTTTCATTCTTGGAAAAGCGATCGCGAAGTAAGACTTTCAATGCTGCCACCATCTCACGCCAATCACGGCCGGAAAGTGATTTTATCTTACGACAAAAAACTAAAAAAATGGGGATGCAGCGAAGATCTTTTTCCTGAAGCGAAATGCCAATCTTACCTGCCAAACTCAGTGGATTACAGCTCTAATCTAGCTTGGCAGCAGATTAATAATTGTAGGTAGACCTACTCCAAACAACCACCAATCGCATCTGACATTTTGCCAAATAGTTCAAAATACCCACCTTCCCGACCAATCAAATCAAGTGTCACAAATTTTATTTTGTAATTTTGCGCCAGTTTTTTCGCAGAATTTTTTTCATCAAAAACATCTCCAAACAAACATTTAATCTGAGATTTTTTTGCTAGCTCGTCAAACTCGCGAGCATCCTTCACGCTTAGCTCGCGATCATGATCTTGAGCAATAATCTTTAGCGGCCTTAAAGCAAAGTAATCTTCAAAATATTGGTAAGCATCGTAGTAAAAAACGTAATTTTGGTTTTTGATTTTTGACAATTTGTCAGCAATTATTTTTTCAGAATTCGCAGCTTCTTTTTTGAATCTCACAAAATTTTGCTGATATTTTTGGCAATTCACCGCGTCAATTTCGCAAATTTTTTGCGTGATAAATTCAGCAATTTTCACGCCGTTTTCGGGGTTCATCCACAAATGCAAATCGAGTTTTTTTGGGTCAGATCTTCTTTGTAAAAGCTTGATTCCTGAGACTTGCGACAGTTGGTAAGATTTTTTTTCTTTGACTAATTTAGCAAAATTTTTCTCCAAATTTGCATCAACGTAAAAAATTAAATCAGCTTTTGAAACCGCCGCCACGTCGCTTTTTCTCAGCTGGTAGTCGTGTTCAGAAATATTGGGATTAATGATTAGAATGCTGTTGTTTTTGTCTCCAGTAATCGCCAAAACGATTTGGTAAATCGGATTGATTGACGAAACAATTACTGGACTATTCTGAGCACAAGCCGCTCTAGCGCTGATTAAAAGCAGTAAGAAAATTTTTATAAATTTCATTTTTTAAGAAAAATAAATGATCGCAAAACTTGAAAATATTAGCCTCGCGCTAAATCGCCAAACAATCTTGAGCGGAATTAATTTGGAACTCGCCAAAGGCAAAATCACCACTTTGATTGGCCCCAATGGCGGCGGCAAGACTTCGATTGCGCGGATTTTGCTGGGCATTTTAAAACCAACTTCCGGCAAAGTCGTAAAAAAATCTTCACTAAAAATTGGCTACATGCCGCAGAAAATTGAGATTGATCGCACGATTCCACTGACCGCAAAAGATTTTATTCAGCTGTCAACGCGCGCGGTAAAATTCGATAAAACCTTTAAAGACTTGGCTTCGCGCCTCAATGTTGAGAAAATTTTAGAGCGCCAAATTCACGATTTATCGGGCGGGCAAATGCAGAAAATTTTATTTTTGCGCGCACTAATTAATCACCCCGAATTGCTAGTGCTCGACGAACCCACGCAATATATGGACATCGCCGGCACGCAGGATTTTTATCAAATTATTGACGAAGTTCGCAAAGCCAGCAATTGCGCGATTTTATTGATCTCACACGACTTGCACGCCGTGATGCAAAAAACTGATTTGGTGTTTTGTGTTAATCATCACGTCTGCTGCCACGGCACGCCAGAGTCGGTGAATCAACATCCGGAATATCTTTCGCTATTTGGCAATAAAGGTGCTTTGGCGATTTACCAACATCATCACGATCACCAGCACTAGTAGCGGATAATCACAATTCCCGAACCGCCATTGCCGCCATTTTCACTGGTGCCTCCATTGGCAGCGCCACCGCCACCGCCGCCACCAGTATTAGCAGTACCTGCCGAACCAGCTGCATTTGATCCTCCGGCTCCACCGCCACCAATTCCACCGGCATAAATACCAGCATTGGCAGTTCCACCACCACCACCACCCGCGTAATAAGTAGAAACTCCGGTAATTGTTGAGGCTTTACCAGCACCACCCGCGCTACTTGCGCCACCAGTTGTATCAGCGCCAGCCGCACCAGCACCGCCACCACCAACACCATTGGCATAGCAGCATCCGTTGCCGTTATTTTGATTGCCACCACGATTACCTTGTCCGCTGGTACCTAACCCGCCAAATGAACCGTTAGAGCCACCACCACCAGATCCACCAACTTTTCCAACTAGATTATTTCCGCCGCCGCCACCACCGCCAATTGCAGTAAGTCCAGCAAATGTGCTATTTGCACCATTGGTACCACTTGCAGATCCAGACGTTGATCCCGCACCACCACCGCCAACAACCACGCTGTAATTGGTGCTAGCAGTGATGCTTGCTGTTGTTTCTAAAAATCCACCACCGCCACCACCACCCGCATGTCGGTTACCACCACCACCGCCGCCGGCGATTAAAAGTGCTTGAACTGTTCTGGTGGTTGGGCAATTCAAAGTTCCGTTTGCTGTGAATTTGTGAATTGTTGAACCAGGAACTGTCGTGGTATCAATTGTGCCGCCAGTGCATGGAGATAATCCGCTAGACACACAAACCCCACCCGTCATTGAGTAGCCGCTGGCGCAAGTACAGGCTCCGGTTGGAGTTAGCGTGCCGTTGCTGCAAGTGTAAGTGACCGATCCGGTGTAGCCGGTGGCGTTACAGGTGAGAGATCCAGAAGCTAAATGTGCCACAGTTGTTGGAGTAGAAACTCCGGTAACTGAGGTGGTAGAACAAGAGGCGCCAAGTACACAAGTTCCGCCTGAGGCTACATATCCAGATGCGCAAGAAGCGCAGTTCGGGTTGGCATATCCAGTGGCGCAAGTGCAAGATCCACTTGGATTTAACGAGCCGTTATTGCAATTGTAAGTAACGGTTCCGGTATAATTGCTAGCTGAGTTGCAAGTTAGTGATCCTGTCGCCATGTGGGCTACTGAAGTTGGAGTGGTAACTCCTGTAACTGCTGTAGTCGAGCAAGATGATCCCAAAACACATGAGCCACCCGATGCAACATATCCGCCTGCCGTGTTGCACGAGCACGCTCCGCCGTAACTCGCAGTGCCATTGCTGCAACTGTAAGAAACTGTTCCCGCGTATCCAGTAACATCGCAAGTCATGCTGCCAGTAGCGCCACTTGCAACTGAGCTAGTATTAGTTGAACCAGCTAAACTCAGTGTGCAGGGAATGGTGGAAGTGCAACTTCCACTAACACTCGCAGTGCCGCTAATGCATGTGTAGCTTACCGATCCAGAATAATTGGTTTGGTTACAAGCAATACTCGTTGAAGATGAAGCGGCAGCAACTGTAGCGCTAATCCCAGCTTGGCTGATAGAACAAGTCGCCGAAGCTAAATCGCATCCAGAATCGGTAATTGTGTATCCAACACATGAGCCGATTGGAGCTGAAGCTCTGTTGATTGAACGAGTCCATTTTTTACCAGCGTAATCTTCTACCGGTTGCCTTTCTTCGGGCTTTAAAGCACGGGCGTAAATTGCGATTTCTCCGATTTCTCCGGTGTAGCCTTTGCCAATTGCAAGAGTTGTAATGCCAGAAAGGTGAGCGGTTTTAGTCGCGTCTTGAGCGGCTAAAATACCATTGATGTAAGTTGAGTTTCCCGCAGTTGAGCTGTGAACAAATGTGAATTGACGTGGCTTGTCGGTGGAAGATGCGTAAGAACTTACAGCTGCGCCAGTGGTGTAAGATTGATTGCCTTGAGCATGAATCACTGTTGAGTCTGAACCGTAACCTAAAGCTAAGCTAGTATTGGGACTTCCTGAAGTTTCTCCGATAAAATAATTGTTACTGGCAGAGCTTTGTCTCTTCTCCAAGACCATAATTGTGTAGTCGGTGCCGTTTAAAAAAGAGGCGTCAGAAATTTGCAAATAGTTCGCCGTACTTCCGTCAAACTTAATCGCGTGAACTTGATTAATGGTGTTTGCGTAAGTTGGTCCGGTTCCCACCGCAACCACTAATGGTTTAGCAGCATTACTACTTTGATCGTACCAAGAAGTTACAGCCTTGCCATCACTTGCTTGCGAGCCATCAATACTGGCGCTTAAGCTGGTTTCTAGCCAAAGCATGTTGTCTTTGATTCCGGGAACTGGCGAAGAACGAGCTAGAGATTCTGCAGCGGCTAAACGTGATTTTGCAATTATTCGAGTTCCGATGAAAGTTCCGGCAAGCATGATGCCGATGATTAGGATTACTACTGAGACTTCGATTAGAGTGAAAGCCTTGGCTTTAAAGCGCCGCTTAAATGTCATTTTGATGGTAAAATTTGGGGAATTTTAATTGCACGCTAAAGCACCTGGAATCTGGGTTAAAGCCATATCGCTAGATTTTGCGCTACTTCGCGCAAAATTGGAGATTTTTCAAACAGAAATTACAAGAAAGAATTGTTAATATTCTTGCAATGACACAGCTAAATTTCTGACAAATTTTTTAAGAACCTGTTCAAAATCTTTTAATATTTAAAACCATTCATAAACTGAACGTCCATCTGCTTTAACAACGGAAGGAGGTTTATGAGAAAGAAACTATATCCAAGGACATTACTCGTGAACAATTTGCAAAAATTGTTCCGATTCTTGAGTCAGTAAGAAAACAGACCAGACCAAGAACCCTTGATCTGTATCATGTTTTTAATGCCATTCTCTATCTGCTGAAGACTGGCTGACAATGGCGACAGCTACCAACGGAATATCCAAAATGGCGAAGTGTTCATGCATACTTCCAGATTTGGCAGGAAGATGAAACGCTGAACAAAGTTTTAAAAAAAATTAGTTGGAGAGGTCCGACAACACAATGGACGGACCGTCAA
>CAIUFU010000194.1 GCA_903898475.1 uncultured Alphaproteobacteria bacterium
CTTTAATCAAATCATTTTTGGCCTCATAAACTGCGGCGCTGGATGAAAAAATAAAATGACTCTGGGGGTTGTTACGAATTACCAAATCAATAAAACTCAAAGAATTAGCCACATTATTACGGTAATAAAAAGCGGGATTGAGCATTGATTCTCCTGCTTCAATTGCCGCAGCGAAATGAAAGACCGCGTGAATTTGGTGATTGGCGAAAATATTTTTTACCAATTTTTCATCGGCAATATCTCCCTCAATAAAAGCAGCTTTTATATTGAGGTTTGCCGCCTGCGAATTTGAAAAATTGTCAATTGCCACAACTTCAAAGCCATCCGACAGCAACAGATCAATCATATGCGACCCGATGTAACCAGCGCCTCCCGTGACTAAAACTTTTTTATTTGGCATATTATATTTCAAAAAATACCAATAACGCATTTTGCGAAACCAGTGCTGGCTTAGTGGCAATTGACTTTAGCTGTTTTTCCAGCACCAGTAATTTTTCACCGCCATAAGTTGCAAAATATTGCGATCGGTCAAGATAAACCCCGCTAAAACCAGCTTTTTTAATGCCTGCGATGAATTCTTTAAAATCGAGAGCGATTATTTTTTGCTGCCAATTGCTGCTTTCTCTGCCGGCAATTGCCGGATAAGACCAACGTAAATTTTTGGAATGGATGTAGGCAACCAGCGAGCCGTAATTGTCTCCATCGCTTTCAGGAAAACTGTAAGACGGCAAGACAAAAATCATTGATTGCGCTGCTTGCGAGGCTTCAATTTTTTCAATAAAATTGCGATCATTAACAAATTTATTTTTCATCGCCTCACTTTGCGCGGAAAGTTTTGAAACCATTCCCACTTGATCAAAAATTGCCAAGACTGTGACAAAAAATATTGCCATCTGAGCTAATGATTTTTTATCAAAAAGTTTTTTCTGGATAATTTTATCAAAAATCATCGCCATTAAAAACAGCGATATAAAAGCAATAAAAACACAAAATCTGGCATGGCTTCTAAGTAGCGGAAATGCCATTGAAAACAGCATTACCAAGCCGCCGGAAGTTGCAAAAAGTACCGATAAAATATTGAGTGCAGCCAGATTGGAAATCAGATTTTGATCATCTTTTTTGAGATAAAATTTCTTAATCGTCTTTTTTAGAAATGAATTTTCTTGCTCAAAATTTTTACCCACCAACCATAAAATTAAAAATAAAAATCCAATTGATCCAATAATACCAAGGCTTGCCGCACTTCTTTCAGACTCACCGCTGACCAGCTTTTCAAAAGCATTGGTCAGGTTTGAAAAATAATTGAAGTAGTGATTACTAACCGGCAGCAACAAATTAACGATACGAAGACCGAAAAATTCACTATCTCCAACGCCTCGAGACGCCACCTGCGAGTTAAAGCCGTGATTGAGATGATAGATTAATGTAGGCAAATATAGGTAAGACAAAACCGCAAAAATTATGACGCAGAGAGAAATTGCAGAGGCGAAGTTTTTATCAAAAAAACTTTCTTTTTTTAAGCCCTGCAAAATCCCGGCAAAAATGAAAATTATGCAGCTGTAGTAAGCGTAATAGACTCCGCTAATTGCAATCAGCACACAAATGGCAGCGGCAATTAGAAAAAATTTATTTAACGAAAGACAATATTGTCCTTTTTTATTCATCCCAACTACAGAAATTTTATCAGAGGCAATCCAAAGCCCTATCATAATTGCCAGCGGCGCCACCATGTAGTTAGAAAGAAAGAGATGCCAAATATTGCGAGTAAAATGATAGGGCAAGAAGGCGTATAAAACGCTGATGCAGCAGGCAGTAAAAATGCTGATTTGAAAACTGCGCAGCACAATAAAAGAGCTGCCGGCAATGAGGGCGAAGGTTAAAATAAAAAAACAATTCGCGATGAGAAACGGGTTATCCGAAAAATAAGTAAAAAATTTGATGATTAAAATTTGCAGCAAATCGGCCTGCAGGGGAAAGTCGTAGATGTTAAATATCTCGCTAAAATGCGGCAAACCAAGGTTGGGATTATGAATAAACCAACCGGTATCGATGATATTTTTAATGACAAAAAGATAGAAGAGCCCGTCATTATTGTAGTTAAAAGTCGGAAGATTGAGGTCAATTTTCCAAATTTGAAAAACTAGCGCAAATACCGCGATAGAAAGAGCCGGCGCCAATAAATATATCGCAGAATTTTTTAATAATTTCATTTCGAAAGATTTATTTTTTCATAAATAATCACACTCTCCTTACCTTCGTGCATTTGAGCAAAAATGCGGTAATTTTTATCCAATAAGTTTTGCAGGTTTTTTATCTCCGCTTTCGACATTGATTGCAGAGCAATTATCTTCTGATTTTGATTTTGCACCAACACCACCCATCTTTTTTCTCGGAGTTGGATTAGATTGTAAATGCTGTTTAGCTCTTCTTGATAAAACATATGGTGCATATTGATGTTTTGCAGGGGCGACTTGATGCGTAGTTCCAGATCAAAAAAATAATCTTTGTGATTCAAGACCAGCATCAAAACATCATCGCGCACAAAAGATGGGCTAGAACCAATATGGCGTTTAATAAAATTAACCTCCTCTACCCATACCGGAACTTCTTCTTGAGAGAATTTTTTGGTAATGAATTTTTCCGATAAAAGCGGGTAGCTAAAAAGATTAAACAAAAAAGCTGAGCCTAAATAAGACAGCAAAAGCAGCGGCACACTAAATAGAAAAATATCAACTTTTGGCTTCGGTAAAAACCAAATTAGATCTTTTTTGGTAAAGTTTTTGCAAAATTTATCCGCAAAAATTACCAGCAAAATCATCGCCGGATAGCAGCAGTGAAAAAGGTTGGTCTCGTGACTTCTACCAATAAAATAGCTGAATAATCCAATGCCCAACAAAGTTAGGGCAAAAATAAAACTATTTTGCTGCGAGTAATTTTTGGTTAAAAAATTATTCACTGAAAGCGCCAATCCAATGACATAAATCAACACCGGCAACATCCATAATCCCAGAAGCGGAATCGGTAGCGCGGCATAACCAAAATCAAAGGCGGCGGCGTGCCCTGCTATGACCCAAGAAATTACCGGCCATTGCCCATATTTTATACGCAAAATAAAAAATAATGCCGCCCAAACTGCGGTTAAAATTCCCAAAGATTTTGCTAGATGCGCAACAAAGCCCTTGAATTGAAAAGTATTTTTGAATTTCTCATGACCTAAAAATATCAATAGAGTTAGAAATATTGGCACTCCGCTATCTAGGTTCCACAGCGTAGCCAAAGCAGCAAATATCAAGCCTGCGTAATATTTTAGAGCAGTAGGATTCTTTAAAAAAACCACCAAGAAACTGAGCAGTAGCGCCGGAAATAATAAGCGAATTGGCTCATATTGAAATACAACATGACCCTCCAGCGGCCAGATATCGCAAATAAAAAACTGCACATAAACCAGTGCCACAAATCCGATGAGAGCGAGTAATTTATTTTCAATAATTGAAAATAAAAAAAATGCTAAAGAGCCTAGTGACACAACTAAAAGCAATGCCAAAACCGAAGTAAGGGTTAAAATATTTGCCGGAAAAATATAGAGAAAGAGCTGGGTAAAATAAGCATATAATCCGTAGTGATTTTTGAAATCTATCAGCAGAGTTTTGCCAAAATATTCTTGAATTATCGGATAAGTCACCGGACTAAGATTTATACTACTATCCTCTAAAGCGCGACAATACTCATCAAATATCCCATAGCTTGCAACCAGCATAGACAATAGCGCAGCTACTATCACGAAAACTAACGAGACTCTTTTTTCAAGTAGCTTACGCGCAAAAATTCCGTAGTTAAGAACCCCTAGAGCGATTATTATTCCCAAAAAAATCGTAAATGGCGCTAAGTACAATTCTATTTTCTGCGAAGTAGCAAAAACACTGTAACTGCCGCCGAGCGCAAACATCAAAAATGTCGCAGCCAAGAAAGTGCAAATGACCGTTAAGTGAGAATAGAAGAGGTAACGATCCTTTCTGGCTAGCCAAGGGGCGAGATATTTTTTTGATAAAAAAAGTGAGAGAAAAAGAATCGCGGTAATAGAGATAATCGAAACAACATAACTAAAGCTCTCCCGCTTTTCTTGCAGCACAACTCCAGAAATATCATCAGGTCTGTCATGCACCGTCAGTGCGACGGCGTGGCTTCTAACTTCTTTTACACTAGGTTCAGGGGCGTCATAAAACTTAAAAACAAATAGCGTCGCAGCCATTATCACCAGCACTGCCAAGCAGCAGTTGAGGCTTAAAATAATATTTGAAACGAAATATCTATTATTTCCGCTCATGAAGAGGCTGCTATTAATTATGCTGATTGAGGTCAATTTTCCAAATTGGAAAAACTAGCGCAAAAGTAATCATAGCAAGGGCTGGAGCTATAAAATATGCCAACGATTTTTTTAGAAAATTCATGCGTATTTAAAAATATTTAAACAAGTTTTACACAACAAAAACCAACCCAGAAAGCCATGAGTAGTACATAAAAATCATGACCTCGACAAAGCAAAAAAACACCATCCATCCAAAAACTTTGATTTGAACTAACTTAGCACACAACAAAAGTATCGGAGCCTGAAACCAGATGTATCTTGGCATGCTAAGCATTAACCCGGTTGATAGCGGTATCATTGTACAGAAAAATGAGAATATCGCTAAATCATAACGCTTTTTTACAAACAAATAAACACAGCTAAGCAGTGCTACCAAGCTCATTGTGGAAGCCAAAAGAGTAAAAGTGCTCTCACGAAATCCCTGAATAACATTTAGAATTGGACTACTAATAACCCGTCCCCACGCTTTCGAGGCATGAACAAATGCCAAAGCATCACCAGTATGAAAATGCAAAAATATCATAAAACTTAGCAGGCCTGAACTAAGCATTACTCCCGCCACAATCATTTTGATTTTTTGCTGTAACTTATCGCGCCAAAACATCTTAAAAACCGTAACTATGTAAGATGCCAACATCACAATCCCAACCACCTTGATTGCACTTAAGAAAAATCCCCAAGCACCCAAATAAAAATATTTCTTTTGATGTAGGAAATAAAAACAAACGCAGGTCAAAAAAAGAAATAATGTTTCGGTGTAACCAGCGTTCGCGTAAATTGCATAAGGATTAAAAGTCACAACTGCACCAGTTACAACCAATGTGGCGTCCGGAAGGTATTTTTTACAAAATAGGATGAAGGCAAAAATCGTTACAAAAAAAAATACTTTATTTACTGCAATCAGAGCTACGGCATTGGAAGAGCTAAATATTTTTTTAAACATGGAACTCTGTCTCCTACTCATCGGCACCAAGAAAGCAATTAAAAGTAATTTTTCAAAAGTCAAAAACCGCTGCAAATGAATTTCGTTCCCAATCTCTCTATTTGGTTTGTAATGTCACAA
>CAIUFU010000195.1 GCA_903898475.1 uncultured Alphaproteobacteria bacterium
CATCATAAAACAAGGTCCTTCAGCAGTTAGCAAAATTGATCGCGACTTCCAGCAAAAATTTGACACTAACAGACGTCGTTACTTCGGTACCAATAACTAGCCATGAAATCAATTCTAAAATATATCCTTCTGGCCGGTATTAGAGATCGTCTCTATATCGGCCTTTTCATTACGCTTGCTGCGTCTTTTTCTCTTTCGATTTTTTTGGGCTCAACTTCTTTCGTTGAAGCGCAGCAAACAACCGCGGCCTACATCGCCGGATCATCTCGGGCTATTCTTGCCATTGGCATGATTTTATTTGTCTGCCTCAGCGTGGCGCGCGCTTTCGAAAATAAAGAAGTTGAGTTCATTATCTCAAAATCAATCTCGCGTGAGCAGTTTATTTTAAGCTACATTATCGGATTTTTCGTTGCCGCTTTTCTGATTTTTATTCCACTAGTTACGGCAATTTTAATCGTAACTAAGGCCAATAAATTAGGGCTTTTAATTTGGTCAGCGAGCCTACTTTCTGAGCTGATGATCATCATTTCTTTCTCGCTTCTTGCATCATTAATTTTGAAAAATTCTTTCTCAGCGATCATGGCGTCGTTTGGATTTTACATTATTTCGCGCCTGATGGGAATGTTCGTTCTGGCGATCAATTTGCCGCAAGACATTGCCCAAGCAAAAGGCCATTTACTTGGCGCTAGTTTGAAATTTCTTTCGGCACTTTTTCCGCGTCTCGATCTCTTCACTCAAAGCGAGTGGCTGTCTTACGGCGTTTCTGAATTCAGCAATTTGAAAATCATTTTAATCCAATCTCTGATCTACATTCCGCTCATGATTTTCATGGCTTTTCACGACTTCAAAAAGAAGCAATTCTAAATGAACCCGCGCCTCTTTTATCATCTTTATTCGCACAAAATTTTCTTTTGGCTTTTTGTCGCCACTTTCATCTGCCAGCTTTTTTTCTGGAGAGAAACTGAAAATCTTAAACCGCGTTTCGACATTGTTCCGCCCGTGCCAAATCAATATTTAGTTTCAGCACTTTCGCTCGGCGACAAAGAATTTTTATTCCGCGTTTTGGCAACGCGCCTGCAAAATTCGGGCGACGTTTTTGCCGGATTTGTCTCCCTAAAAAATTACGATTATTCTCGCGTCTATCAATGGATGACAATGCTTGATACCTTAAACGCCAAATCAAATTTCGTACCAGCAATTGCGGCGTATTATTATTCGCAAACCCAAAAATCAGAAGATGTACACTACGTTGTTGATTATCTCGATGAGCATGCCGCTAAAGATTTAGACGCAAAATGGTGGTGGTTATTTCAAGCCACCTACATCGCAAAAAACAACATGCATGACATAAATCGCGCACTAGACATCGCTTACAAGCTGAGTAAAAATAATTCTCCAAGCGCGCCATTTTGGACCAAAGAAATGCCCGCCTTCATTCACGAAGAAATGGGTGACGGTTGCATGGCCTTCACGGTTATTGAAACTCTAATCAAAGAAAGTGAAAGCGGCGCGCGCCAAATCAAGCCGGAAGAGTTAAATTTCATGCGCCATTTCATCAATGCGCGCCTCGCAAAATTGCAAAAACAAAAATTTGATCCACGCAAATGCAGCAAGAAGCTTTAAAAAAAGAGATCACCAAAATTGTTGAAAATGCTTTGCGTGAAGATTGCGCCCTTGAAGATGTTACCTCTGATTTAACTATTCCTGCAAACAGCCAAATCGCCTTTGAAATCAGGTCTCGCGAAGAAATTATTTTTTGCGGCAAAGAAATAATTTCAGAAGTTTTTGCGGCCTTAAAAAAATCACCAAAATTCAAAAATGCCAAACTTGATCTAAAAATTTTGATTCAAGATGGAGCCGCCACCAGCGCCAAAAAACCAATCGCGCGCGGTCAAGGAGACGCCAAATTAATTTTTGCTGCCGAAAGAGTTATCCTAAATTTGATCCAGCATTTAAGCGGCGTTGCAACGCTGACACAAAAATTTGTGCAAGTTTTAGCCAATAAAAAAATTAAAATTTTAGACACCAGAAAAACTCTGCCAAGTTTGCGCGCCTTAGAAAAATATGCGGTTGTGGCTGGTGGTGGAAAAAATCATCGCTTCAATTTAAGCGATATGATTTTGATTAAAGACAATCACATTGCGGCAGCTGGAAGTGTGGCAAAAGCAATTGAAGCGGCGAAAAAAAATAAACAAAAATTAAAAATCGAAGTGGAGTGTGACACTTCAGCGCAAGTTGCAGAGGCAGTAAAATCAAGCCCCGACATTATCATGCTCGACAACATGACAATTGCTGAAATCAACAAATCGATTAAAATAATTAATAAAAAAGCTCAGATCGAAATTTCTGGCGGCGTTAATTTGAAAAATATCAAAAAATATTCGACGCTAAAAATTGATTTTATTTCAATTGGTTCTCTCACACATTCAGCACGCGCGGTTGATATTGGTCTGGATATTATTTAACCCAGATCCGTCATTAGAAATTCGTCTACTTCAACCGCGCAGTTTCAAGCTTTAGTCGAAGTATCCTGAATTTCTAATGACGGATCTGGGTTTAAGAAAAAACTCTCTTTACAGCAAGTTGAACTGTCATTTTTTAGTGAATTTTCGCCTTACGGCGAAAATTCAAGAAATAATCTGCAATCCCCTCTCTCCCAAGGCTTAAAGTTGGTTAGAAATTTTTACCAAAAAACGAAAAAACTAGAAGAAAATGACAAAACCAAAAACCGCTTTTTCTTTTCTACTTTCTTCAATTAAGCCCTTCAAATTTTACGTTGGCCTTCACCTTTTTGTAGTGCTTTACAACGCGATCGACCTGTCGCTTTGGCCTTATATTTCAAAACTTTTAATCGACAAACTGGCGACAACGCCGCATGAAAATATTGTTTCTGAAGTCTGGCCCATCGCGCTATTGCTGATTATTTTTACCATTGTGCCGGGTTTTGTTTGGCGTCTTTGTGATTTTTCTTGGATGAATTTGACGCCCGCAATGAAGAAAAAAATCACCGTCGAATCAATGGATTACGCGATGCAACATTCGCATAATTTTTTTCAAAATAATTTTTCAGGATCACTCGCCAATAAAATTCGCGACCTCGCGGGCTGCACGCCGCCAATGCTTGGGCGCATTCTTTACAGTTTCTTAAACGTAATTTTAAGTCTGGCGATTGCTTTTGTGGTGCTATTTTCGGTGCATAAAATTTTTGCTTTCGGCCTGATTATTTGGGCGGCAATTTTTATTTTTATGGCGCTAAAAGCGGCGAAAATTGTTGATCCACTTTCAGTTGCAACGGCAGATCAGCAAACCAGAAACATGGGCAATCTGGTCGATGTTTTAAGCAATATTTCTAATGTTAGATTCTTCAACGGCGCGCGATTTGAAAGCAATAGAATCAAGGCCTTGCAAGATGATTACACTAAAATTTCTAAGCGCAGAAATATTTTTCTAATCAAATTCTACATTCTTCACGCCATTACTTTTTCAACTTATTTTGTCTTTTGCATTGTCGCTTTGATTTGGCTTTATGCGCAAAATTTAGTGACGCTGGGCGACTTCCTTTTGCTGTTCACAATCAACAATTGGATCATTCATTTGATGTGGATGTCAGCTAATGAAATGAACGGATTTTTGGAAGATGTTGGTACCATTAATCAAGCTTTGTCGATCATTAACGAGCCTTTGCAAATCAAGGACTTGGAGCCTGCTGAAATTCTTAGTGCAACTCGCGGCGAAATCACTTTTGACAATGTCGGATTTTCTTACGCCAGAAATTCTGAGCCACTTTTTTGCAACAAATCTTTGCTAATAAAATCGGGAGAAAAAGTTGGTTTAGTGGGACATTCGGGTGGCGGCAAAACCACTTTTGTAAATTTGATTTTGCGTTTTTTCGACGTTAATTCCGGACGCATTTTAATTGATGGTCAAGACATTTCCAAAGTAACGCAAGCCTCACTTCGCGCTGTAATTGGCATGATTCCGCAAGACCCTTCGCTTTTTCACCGCAGCCTCAAAGAAAATATTTGTTACGGCTCTGAGGGCAACTACATCGAGGCCGCAAAAAAAGCTCACGCGCACGAATTTATCGAAGCGCTACCCGAAAAATACGACTCTCTGGTTGGCGAGCGCGGCGTAAAATTATCCGGTGGCCAGCGCCAGAGAATCGCCATTGCGCGGGCTTTTTTAAAAGACGCGCCGATTTTAATTTTGGACGAAGCAACCAGCCAACTCGATTCAATCACCGAAAACTTGATTCAAGAATCGCTGCAAAATTTGATGAAAAATAAAACTACAATCGTCATCGCGCACCGTCTTTCAACCCTTGCCGACATGGATCGTATTTTAGTTTTTGCGGAAGGCAAAATAGTTGAAGACGGCTCACACCAAGAGTTGCTTGCTTTAAACGGCACTTACAAAAAACTGTGGGACGCGCAAGTTGGCGGCTTTATTATTGACGGACCCAACAATTTAACAAATTTGTGACATGAATAGTTTTTTACGTTTGGGGCTAATTTTGGCATGCATTTTTTTTGGATTTTTTGCTTTTCGACTAAACTCAGATATAAAAAGGTTTGTTTCGGATCGGGCTGAAATAATTAATTTTATAGATGAGTGGAGGATTAAGAGCGCCTCTAAAGAGGCGTTAAAAAAGAGGCAGATTTTATTCTTTGTTGAGACAATTGATTCAATTCCTGCTGATTCTAGGCAGCGTGTGGGCGAGATGTTTAATCAGAGAGGTTTGCAAAATTTAACCACAAGTCGCCCAATTTTATTGGTTGCAGTTCAGGATCAGAAAAGAGTTTACGCTAAATCTATCCAAGAAAATGAAGGCAGGGCCTCTGAAATTGAGGGGTGGATCAACAACAAAATAGATTCCAAGGGTATTTCTGGGGCGATTATCTTACAAATAAATGACGGAGCCAATTATTATATTGGAGCCTCAGTATTTAAGGTTTGTGGGAAATTGCTTCTAGTGCTTCTCGTTATTGTCTTTGCTTATTGGATTATTGATTGGCGCGAGCATTATCAATTGTCCCCCATGTTCAGAATCTTTAACAGGATTTGGAATCTTGATGTGATACTTACGTCTCTGGCCATCATCATTAAAATTCTTTCTCAGTAACTTTAAAGTCTCGTCGCAAAATGACTAAAATCACCCAAGCTTTTATTTTTGCCGCAGGTCGTGGAGAGCGCATGAGGCCTCTTACCGACACGCTTCCTAAGCCTTTGGTTAAAATTAACGGCAAAGCGATCATTGATTACGCAATCGAGAAATTAGACAAAATTTCTGAGATTAAAAAAATCATCATTAACGGATTTTATTTAGCCGAGCAGTTGGAAGACCACATTAAAAATTTGAACAATCCAAAAATTATTTTTTCTCACGAAATTGAAAAAGTTGAAACCGGCGGCGGTCTTGTGTTTGCTGGCGACAAAATCAATTTGAATGAGCCTATTTTAGCAATTAATGGTGATGTTTTGTGGCAAGATGTTGGTGGAATTTCTGATATTAAAACTATTTGTGACGCTTGGGAAGTAAGATCTCTTGAGGGATCGAGCGGACGCGTTAGCGCCGCGATGGGTGAAAATAACGGCGATTGCGATATTCTTTTGGGACTGAAAAAAACCGAAGAATATTTGGGCTACGAAGGCAATGTTCACGGTGGCGGCGACTTCGATATGGATGGCAAGAATTTGCTGAGATTTCCTGATAAAAAAATGACTCACGCTTTTGTTGGTTTGCAAATTATTAATCCAAAAATTTTACAAAAAGCGCCGGAAAAATGCTTTTCAATGTCGCATTTTTACAAAGTAGCAGTTGGCGCAAATGGCCTAATGCAAAGGGTTCGCGGCGTTGAATTGCCGGGAAAATATTTTCACATCGGAACGGTTGATGCGGTGAAAATGACTGAAAAAAATCTCTAAATAAAACTCATGAAAATCGTTTCTTGGAACATCAATTCGCTGCGCTTGCGCTTGCCGCTGTTAAAAAAATTCGTTGCCGAAAACGCGCCAGACGTGATTTGTCTGCAAGAAATAAAAGTGCAGGATGCGGATTTTCCGCTGCTTGAAGTAAAAGCTTTGGGTTTTGATTTTGTCGAATTCTCTGGTGAAAAATCTTACAATGGCGTGGCGATTTTGTCGAAATTTCCGCTGACAAAAATTGAGAAAATCGACATCGAAAATTACGGTCACAAACGTCACATTTGCGCCACGTTGCAAACCAAGGTTGGCGAAGTTGCTTTGCATAATTTTTATGTGCCGGCGGGCGGCGATATTCCTGACGTTTTGCTTAATGATAAATTTGACCACAAGCTGAAATTTGTTGATTGGATGACTGAGCATTTCGCGCCGCAAAAAGACAAAAAAATTATCATTTTAGGCGACATGAATATTGCCCCACTCGAGCATGACGTTTGGTCGCACAAGCAATTGCTAAAAATTGTTTCGCACACGCCAATTGAGGTGGAAAAAATGGCGCGCTTACAAAAAACTTTGGATTGGATTGACACGCATCGCGTTTTCGTTGATGAAAAAGAAAAACTCTACAGCTGGTGGAGTTACCGCGCGAAAGACCCGCTGGGTGCTAATAAAGGTCGCAGACTTGATCACATTTGGGCGACGCCAAATTTAAAAAATCAGATTAAATCGATGAAAATTTACAAAAATTTTCGCTCTGAAATTCAACCTTCAGATCACGTGCCAATCGAAACTGTTTTTGATTTTTTATGAAAAAAACCACTCTAAATTCCAAAGAAGAAATGGCGGTTTTCGCCAGAGAAATCGCGGCTCAAGCGCGCGCAGGAGATGTGATTGGCTTGAAGGGAACTTTGGGTGCGGGCAAAAGTTTTTTTGCTAAAAATTTTGTTAATTTTTTGAGTGAAAAACCAGTCGAGGTTTTGAGCCCGACTTTCAATTTGGTTTATTCTTACGAGACCAAAAAAGGTGAGATTTTTCACTTTGATTTGTATCGGTTGAAAAGTGCCGAGGAGCTTGAAAATATTGGCTTCTTTGATGCATTGCAAAGTGGAATAGTTCTGATTGAATGGCCGGAAGTTGCGGCGCAGTTTTTGAAGA
>CAIUFU010000196.1 GCA_903898475.1 uncultured Alphaproteobacteria bacterium
CAATTAATAAAAAATCAATCGAAGCCTTGGCCAAAGCTGGTGCATTTGACGCGCTGCAAAAAAATCGTCGTCAAGTTGCTGAGTCTTTTGATGTGCTTGCTTCCTATTCCGCTGAGAAAACCGAAGAAGCCACTTCCAACCAAATGAGCTTATTTGGCGGCCTTATAGACGCCAACGCCAAGCCAGAATTAAAGAAAACCGACGATTGGACGAAAGTTGAGCGCCTACAAAAAGAATTTGAAGCCTTCGGATTTTTCTTAAACGAACACCCTCTCGATGATAGTCTATCGGACCTTAGAAAACGTGGAGTGATTTTTTCCGACAAGCTCGAGCGCGATGAATTAGAAGACAATAATTTGATAAAAATGGCGGGCGTAATTGCTGGCAGCAAACACCGTTCTGGCCCACGCGGACGCTTTGCTTACATGTCTATTTCTGATCCTTACGGAATTTACGAGGCGATGATTTTTGACGAAGGAATTATTACCTCGGCGCGAGATATTTTAGTTGATGGCAGCGCCGTGTCGCTGGAATGTTTGGTAAAAAAAGATGAAGGTGGCGTGCGAATTTTGATTCGCGAAGTGAAGAAGCTCGAAGAATTTTTACAAAACACCAAAGCCCAAGAAAAAGATTTCGAAGACATTAAAAAACAACCCGCCCGCAATAATTATAACCGAAATAATAATTCAAATTTTAGTAGGCCAAATCAAGATTCAGCAAAAGCCGCGCCACAACAGGTTGTAGTGGCTCCAGTGAAAAAAACTTTAGCGAAAGTTGATATTATTATTAAGTCGCGTGATCCGGTTTTTGGCATTAAAGCGCAACTTTCACAATGTTTGGCACCGGCAAATGCCGAAAAAACCACGTCGGTTTTTCTCTCAATTGTGGGTGAGAAAAATATTACTAAAGTTGAATTGCCTCAAAAATACTCTCTTGATGAGGCGGATGTTTCTAAGCTGCGCAGGATTGAGAAGGTGATTGATGTTGAAGCTGCAGCTTAGCTAACCACCCTAATTCCATATTTCTGCCCCAGATATTTCTCAACTTGCTTGCGATCATAATCGCTTAAAACTCGTTTAAAAATAATGATTTCGGCAATGTAGCCAGTCCAAGGGCTGCCCAGTGATTTATTTCCGATGTAAAATCCGGTTGCGGGAGATGGAGCTGTAGCGGTTGAAGAAGCTAAAGTTTCAGCAGCTCCGTTAGTAAATAATTTAATCGCCCCAGAAGTGCCGCCCTCATAAGTTGCAGAAATAACTTCAGCGTTAGTTGAAGCGGTGGTTGTTGCAGAATCAACATCCGAGCCGCCGGTAAAAATAAAGCGGCGAGTTCTGCTGCCTTGCGATCCAACCAATCCAAAGCCCCAAGCTGAGGCATCACCGTTAGAAAATATTATTTTATTGCTGGCAGGTCCGTCATTTAGTTTGGATACGATAAAAAAGCTGAAAGCATTATCTGGTGTAAAAAGCGGAGTGGCTCCAACAACGTCTGTTATTGTCAAGACGGCGGTATTGGTGCCGTTAAAATAGATTGCCGGCACTTTGTAAATGTCGCTAAGTGCTTTGTAAGTTATGCCCGAAGATGCGGTGGTGGTTGCGGTATATTTTGTAGTTGCTTGCGGATTGATATCTTTCCAAGTGGTCAGTTGAGTTCTGTCGTAAGTTTCAGTGGTTAAGAAACTGTCCTCCAATGTAGTTTCGAGCCACAAAGACAGGCCTTTGATATTAGCTACCGGAGAGCTAAGAGTCAGAGCTTGAGCCGATTGCAATCTAGAAGCATTAACCATGCCAAAACCTTTCACGGTGCCAACCATCAGAAATCCGATGATTGCAATTACTACGGAAAATTCAAAAGCTGAAAATGCTGTGCGTTTTTTCATGTTTAATGCTGTGTTTAAGCTAGAGATATGAAGTCTTTCATCACGATCTTGGTGCCACTTTTTTCAAAAGCGATTTCTAGTTTATTGCCGTCCATATTTAAGACTTTTCCGTAGCCAAATTTTTGGTGAAAAACTCTTTTGCCAGAAATGCCATCTTCCATTTTTGAAGCGGGAGATGCGATTTTTTTAACTTGCGCCGGAGATGAGTACATTTGCGACGAGGCGCTATCATTTCTTCTAACGTAAGAAAAATTATCAGCTGAAAAAACTTCTTCTGAGTCAATTTCACCAGCCGGCAATTCTTTCAAAAAGCGCGACGGCATTTGCATTTGAAAATCACCAAAAACGAAGCGACTTTTAGCGTGGGTTAAAACTAATTCTTTTTTAGCGCGAGTAATTGCAACATACATTAAACGGCGCTCTTCTTCAACGCCGTTGCGTTCTTCAATTGAACGACCACTTGGAAAAAGTCCGTCTTCAAGACCGGGAACAAAAACCAAACCAAATTCTAAACCTTTAGCGGCATGCACCGTCATTACACTCACTGCCTCTACCAAATTTTTATCTTCGCGTGCTTCAATCAGTGAAACATATTCTAAAAACTCAACCATGCTGGAAAAATCACCCAAACTTCCGATGAATTCGTCAATGTTTTCTAAGCGTCCTTGCGATTCTAAAGTGTTTTCGCTTTTCCACATTGCGATATAGCCAACTTCGGTAAGCAAAGTTTTTGCTAGCTCGCCCAAAGTGGCACTACCGATTTTGGCGTTGGTTTTTTCAATTTGTTCAATCAGCAATTTTAAGGCGTCGCGCGCTTTGCCTTTGAGAGAATTTTCTTCGATTGATCTTTTAATTGCTGAGAAAAACGAAATTCCTTCCTGCTTCGATCTTTCGTAAATGCTTGATATTGCTGAATCGCCAGCGCCTCTTTTAGGCACGTTAACGATTCTGCTTAGCGCCAAATCATCATCGGGATTGGCACAGATTCTTAGGTAAGCGATTGAATCACGAACCTCTAAACGTTCGTAAAACTTCATGCCGCCAATCACTTTGTAAGGCAGCGAATGTTGAATGAAGGCTTCTTCGAAAGCGCGAGTTTGGTAACCAGCGCGCACTAAAACGGCAATGTCAGAAGGCTTAAATCTTTGCGCGCCAATGGCGGTTTTAATCATTTGTGCCAAGGTTCGAGCTTCTGTTCTGTCATCAACAAAAGATAAAACTTTTACCTTTTCACCCTGCCCCGCATCCGTCCACAAAGTTTTGCCGTGGCGTTCTTTGTTGTTAGAAATTACTGAATCGGCAGCTTTTAAAATGCGTGAAGTTGAGCGATAATTTTGTTCAAGGCGAATCACTTTGGCGCCGACAAATTCTTTTTCGAAACGCAAAATGTTCGCAATATTCGCACCGCGCCAGCTGTAGATCGACTGGTCGTCGTCGCCCACGCAGCAAATGTTTTTGTGAGCATCGGCAAGGCGCAAAAGCCACTGATATTGTGCGTTGTTGGTGTCTTGATATTCATCGACCAAGACGTAGCGAAATTTATCTTGGTAGTAAGCAAGAACGTCTGGAGCCGCGGCAAATAAGCTTAAATTATGAACCAGCAAATCGCCAAAATCCGCAGCGTTCATTGCTTTGAGGCGCGATTGGTACATTTCG
>CAIUFU010000197.1 GCA_903898475.1 uncultured Alphaproteobacteria bacterium
AAAAGTTAATAGGTCCCTGAGCAAAGGACGAAGTCCGTCGTCGAAGGGCCTGAAACGCGAATCATCAATAAAACTCTATCCACTCAAATGACACTTTTCCGCTCCGTATTCACGATTTCTTTCTACATCTCAATCTCACGCATTCTCGGCTTCATTCGCGACATCACAATCGCGCAATATCTTGGCGTTAGCATGCTCTCCGACGCCTTTTTTGCTGCCTTTCGTTTACCCAATTTTTTCCGCCGCATCTTTGCAGAAGGCGCTTTCAACTCAGCCTTTGTGCCGATTTTTATTGAGAAATTGCAAGACCAAAAAGATGGCAAAGCGGCCCCAGGCGCCGAATTACTTTTTGTGCGCAATATTTTCTCGCTGCTCTTTTACGCCTTGCTAGTTTTCACCATCATCTTCCAACTTTTCATGCCGTTTTTCATGAAAGTTTTATTTCCCGGATTCTTCACCGACCCAGAAAAATCAACCCTTCTGATCACACTTTCGCGCATCACAATTTTTTATCTGATCTTCATTTCACTAGTTTCACTTTGCTCAGGCATTCTTAATTCAATTAGCAAATTCGCGGTTCCGGCCTCAGCGCCAATCGTTTTAAATTTAACATTAATTGCCTCAGTTTTTGCTTTTGGCGCCATGGTTCCAAACTACGCCTACGCACTTTCTTGGGGCGTTTTTCTTGCGGGCATTTTGCAATTTATTTGGGTCTTTTTCTTCACGGTTAAATCAGGATTTTTGCTTTATCCGCAAATGCCAAAATTCAATTCCGACATGAAAAAGTTTTTCAAAAAACTAGTTCCAGGCATTATCGGAGGCAACGTGATGCAGATTAACCTGTTGGTTGACTCAATCTTTGCCAGCATGATTGCAGGTGCAGTTTCTTACCTTTATTACGCCGACCGCATCAACCAATTGCCTCTCGCCATGATTGGCATTGCAATAGGCGTGGCGCTTCTTCCTGCGCTTTCGCGCAAAATCAAAGCTGCCGATTCTGATGGCGCAATCAAGTTACAAAACATGGCGCTAGAAGTTGGCTTGATCTTGGTAATCCCCGCCACTCTAGCTTTGACCGTTCTTGCCTATCCAATCATCTCATCACTTTTTGAACGCGGAAAATTTACTTCTGACGAAAGTTTTTTTGTTGCCAAAGCCCTGATGTTTTACTCTTTTGGTCTTCCCTCTTACGTTTTGGTAAAAGTCATGGAACCAGCATTCTTCTCACGCGGCGACACTAAAACCCCAATGAAAATCGCTTTTGTTTGCTTGATTACCAACGGCGCTTTTAACGCAATTTTCTTCTACCTGGGCTTTGGTTATGTCGGCATTGTAATGGCTTCAATCATCTCAACTTATCTCAATTTAACCATCCTCACCACCACTCTAATTCGCCAAAAACACTTCTATTTTGAAAAAGATTTCGCCAAAAAAATGGTGTTGATTTTAATCCCATCATTTTTGATGGCAGCCTCTCTATTCATGATGCGCGAGCATTTTGCTCAAAGCGAATCTTTAGGAAAAATTGCTGAACTCACCATCATGATTTTAGTCGGATTAATTGTTTACGGTGTTGCTGCATTCTTCTCTGGCAGTTTAAATATTTTGCTGAAATCGAATCTCTTAAAAAGGAAAAAAAATGACATTGTCCCAAGCGCTTAGCGCCACACCCTGCCCTTATTTTGAGGCCTGTGGTGGTTGTGATTTTTTAGATTTGAGTGAAAAAAATTACCAGGAACTCAAGAAAAAAAACCTCCAAGAAAATTATAAAGATGCCAGTTGGATCTGGGTTGGACCGCATTCACGCCGCAAAATAAATTTGCAAATAGGCGCTAAAAATCAGATCGGATTTTTCGCTAAAAAATCGAAAGACTTAGCTGAAATTGAAAGTTGCTTTGTTGCTGAACCAGCAATTTCTGATTTGATTTTGCCGCTGAAAAATTTGCTAAAAACTCAAGATCAAAATCTTTTCACCCAAATCTCTGTCACCTTATTTGACAATGGTTTGGACCTAATTTTTGCTGCAAAAAAAGAGTTAAATTTTTCACAAACCCAAAAGCTTTTGCATTTTGGCCAAGAGAAAAATCTCAATATTTCTTACCGCATTAAAGATCACGTCGCACCGATTTTTATCACCCGCAAAAACCAAATTTTTTATCCAGATTTTAAAGTTGATTTGGGTTCGGAAATCTTCATTCAAGCAACCAAGACGGGACTCAAAAGCATTACAAAAATCATCCGCGATTTTTTAGGACAAAATAAAAACATCAAAAACATCGTCGATATTTACGCCGGTTTTGGCGCTTATTCTTTTGCCACAATTGATTTAGCAAAATCGATTTCTGCTTTTGAAGGAAATGAAAAAATGGTCAATGCCATCAATAAAAACGCCGCTGCAAATGGCATTGCTAATAAATTAAAAGCTGAAGTTTGCGACTTGTTTGCAAGTCCCATCCACAAACGCGATCTCAATCATTTTGATTTAGCTATCATCAATCCACCAAGAAACGGCGCGTCGCCGCAGGTTTTGGAAATTTCAAAATCGACACTCAAAAATGTCATTTACGTTTCTTGCAATCCCGAAAGTTTTGCTCGTGATTCTAAGATTCTAATTGACTCAGGATTTAAGATTACAAATCTCACCGCCCTTGACCAGTTTTACTCTACCAAGCATTTAGAGCTTATCGCAATTTTTCAAAAATAGATTTATGAAAAAAACCAACACCCCACCGAACTGGGATTTATCTGACTTTTACGCCTCGCCAAAAGATAAAAAAATCGCTGCCGAAATTAAAAAAATTTCTGACGATACAAAAAAATTCACCAAAGAATTTTGTGGAAAAATTGGCAAACTCTCCGCCCCACAACTTTTTTTAGCGATTAAAAAATTTGAAGAACTCTGCGAAAAAATCGGCAAAATTTCTAGCTATTCACAATTGCTCTACGCTTCTGATTTATCGAACCAAGACAATGTTGCCTTCCATCAAAACACTTCTGAGACCTTAAGCAAATTTGAATCAGAATTAATTTTTTTCTCGCTCGAATTAAACAAAATCGACGACAAAAAATTAGCGCTTTTGCTGAAAAATTCTGACTTAAAAAAATACCAACCTTTCATTCGCGATACTCGCGCTTTCAAAAAATATCAGCTCTCAGAAGAGCTAGAAAAATTCTCACTAGAAAAAGGCCTAACCGGCCGTAACGCCTTTGTGCGCTTGTTTGATGAGACAGTTAATAATCTAAAATTTTCTTACCGCGGCAAGGTTTTGAACTCGCAAGAAATATTTGATTTAGTTTCAAATGCCGACGAAAAAGTTAGAAAAGACGCCGCCAAAGCAATTGGCAAAACCTTCGAAGAAAATTCCAAAATTTTCGCCTTCATCACCAATATTCTAGCCAAAGATAAAGCAGTTGAAGATTCTTGGCGTGGCTTTGCCAAACCAATATCCTCGCGCAATCTCAGCAATTTTGTTGAAGATGAAGTGGTTGATGTTTTGGTAAAAAAAGTGAAAGAAAATTACGGCAAGATTTCACATCGCTACTACAAAATTAAGGCCAAAACTTTAGGCAAAAAAATCTTAAATCACTGGGATCGCAACGCCCCTTTAAGCAAAGCAGAAAATAAAGTAATTCCTTGGGAAGAGGCTAAATCTCTGGTTCTATCAGCCTATGGCGAGTTCTCACCCGAGATGGAAAAAATTGCTGAGATCTTTTTTAAGAAAAATTGGATCGACGCTAAAGTTAAGAGCGGCAAGGATTCTGGCGCTTTCTCACATTCTTGCGTGCCATCAGTTCACCCTTACATTTTAATGAATTACCAAGGCAAAGTCCGCGACGTGATGACTTTAGCCCATGAACTTGGTCACGGCGTGCATCAATATTTGGCGCGCGCTCAGGGCTATTTTATGAGCGGCACGCCTTTGACTTTAGCAGAAACAGCATCAGTTTTTGGCGAACAATTAACCTTCCAAAAAATTCTTAAAAACGAAAAAGACACCAAGAAGAAAAAGATAATTATCGCCAATAAAGTTGAAGACATGATTAGCACTGTGGTGCGTCAAATTGCCTTTTTAGAATTTGAAAGAAAAGTGCACGAAGCCAGAAAAGACGGGGAAATTCCTTTGGAGAAAATCTGCGAATTTTGGATGGAAGTGCAAAAAGAAAGTCTCGGCGCGGCCTTCAAATTTGACCAAGAATATCGCTTCTTTTGGAGCTACATTCCACACTTCATCCACTCACCTTTTTACGTTTACGCTTACGCTTTTGGCGACTGTTTAGTCAATTCACTTTACGGCGTTTACAAGTCGGGTAAAATTAAAAACTTCGAAGAAAAATATTTGGCGATGCTTACAGGTGGCGGCACCAAAGGCCACAAAGAAATGTTAGAACCATTTGGACTTTCAATCAAAGATCCAAAATTCTGGCAAGCCGGACTTGATGTAATCATCGGCTACATCGATCAATTGGAGGAGATGTAAATGATTAATCCAGTTTACGCAGAAACTTTATTCAATCACTTGTACGGAAATATTAATGGTTACGGAATTTCAACCGCAGCGCGAGCAAGTTCTGGGCTTGATACTGAAAAATTACTTTACGGCGAATTACCTTTTCAAACTTGGAAAGACATTATTGAGCGCGCCAATCCCAAAAAAGATGGCGTGTTTTTTGACTTGGGATCGGGCACGGGACGCGTCGTAATTGCTTCGCATTTGCTTGGTGAATTTCAAAAATGCCTTGGGGTTGAACTACTTAAAGGCTTGCACGACAAGGCTTGCGAGGTGAAAACCGAATTTGAAAAAAATATTAAACCGCAAATCGAAACTCACGCTTTAGGGCGCGAATTAAATTTTTTCTGCAATGATATTTTTGAAATCGATCTGCGAGAAGCTGATTTCTTGTTCATGAATCACCCTTTCAAAGAGAGTGAAATTTTTGATAAACTTGAAGAAAAAATTTTGGACGAATTAAAAGCAGGAAGTAAGATTGTTACAACCATCCGTTCACTAAAGAATCCGCGTTTCAAAAACCTAGGAAACCAAACTTATAAATTCAGCTGGGGTGATTCTACAGCATATTTTTTCGAGACGTAAATTATGAAAAAGAAAATCGTTAAAGCCGCACCAAAAAAAGTTATCAAAAAGAAAGTGGTTAAAGCCGCACCAGTTAAAGCTAAAAAGGCTGTGGTGAAAAAAGTTTTAGCAAAAAAAATCGTTAAAAGAACACCACAAAAAGCAGTGGCTGAAGCTACTACTTCTAAAAGAAAACCGGTTTCAATCAGAATCCTTACCAGCGACATCGAAACCATTAAAATCAAAGCTGCAAAGCTTGGCGTTCCTTATCAAACCTACATTAATATTCTTATTCATCGCGACGCGGTGAGCGAGTAATTCTAAAAAGGCACCAATGGCGACAGAAATAAATTTTTACCAAGCTGACGAAACTATCATAAAGTCTCTGGCACCTTTGCTTCTCAAGGTTTTGGACGAGAAGAAAAAGGCGTTTATTTTCTGTCAAAATCCTGCCCAAATTAAGGCGATTGACGATTCTTTGTGGAGTTACGGACGTAATAAATTCATTCCCCACATTACAATTTCTGATAAGGATTTTGTTTTGGAACGTCAGCCGATTTTGATTTCAGATAAAGAAGAAAATTCTAACAAAGCCGATTATTTGGTTTTTTTAGATGTGCCATCCGCTGGCTTTTTATCTAGCTTTGAGCGGGTCTTTTATTTTTTTGAAGAACAGAATTTTGCAGTTGCAGAAGGGATCGCGAAGAAAATTAAACCAAAGAATTGCTATAAGAAATTAGATGGAAAGTGGGTGAAGTTTAGCTTCTAAACTTCACCACTGCTGCACCTTACCTTTAGTTTTCACCCCGTCGCATGACGGGGCCCATCTAGTCACAAATTATGAATTTTATTATTTAATTCTGAGCTCCCGACACCGTGGACCCCGTCATTCGACGGGGTGACAATCGAGAATGTAATTACCAACAAAAAAGGCTCCTCTGAAATTTTCAGAGGAGCCTTTTTTAAATTTTAGTGTCGGGAGCCACCACCACGCAAACCCGGCGTGTGTATTCATATTCCCTGTAAAAGGTTTTGTATTCTGATACACTCCCGACGGAGGGCAATTTATTTTCAGTGACCCATTTTTAGCAAGAGGTTTTTTATATTTTTTTTTTATGCTCCGAACTATTGAAAACAAGACCTCTAGCAATCTTACCTAATTTTCAAAATCTTGTGAATCTGCAGCGAAACACGGTGGCCAAATTTTGCCGCTAGCTCCAAAGCATGGTGCAAATTCTCTTGGTTCTTGGCTTCGTCGTACTCGTCCATAGGTTGTAAATAAACCGGGGTCTTAAACTCGCTTTGTCCAAGCTCGGCAATTTGGGAATAATTCTTTTTCGTCTTAGAAATAATAAATTTGAAAGCATCAAGGCGCGCCAAAAGATCAGGGCGAATTTGGTGATATTTTTCGTTAGTGATTTTTGGCGAACAAATAATTTTTACTTCTTTGGGTAAGTCGCGAAACAAAGTGCCGTTAGTTTCAATCTGCACTAAAAAATCGCGCTGCACCAATTCTTGACAAAGTCTTTCAATTGGCTGGCGCAAAGGCTCACCACCGGTAATTACAACTAATTTTCTGACCAAATCGCCAGCGTCATTTTTTGCCAAACGCAAAACTTCTGCAATTATTTTTTCGACAGAGAAATTTTGGTAAGAATCAAATTCAGTGTCACAAAAATCGCAGGCTAAATTACATCCGCCCAAACGCACAAAAACTGAAGGGTAACCCACGTAAGGCCCCTCACCTTGAAATGTCGGAAAGATTTCCTGCACATCTAGGTGAAATCCCTCGTGAATTTCTGTTTTGGCAATTTTGTTTTTTCCGAACATTTTAAAAGTTGGATCCTTGATTTTGCTGGTCAAAAGCCAATTTTGTACTTGGCGTACAAAATTCATTATTCCGGTTTTTCACCCTCACTCACATTCGGCACAAAACTGCTAACTGCTGCAGTTACATTTGAAACTACCTGCACTGAATTTTTGCGAATTTCTTTGCCAGCGAGCAAATCTTTAATTTCGTCGCCTGTTAGCGTTTCATATTCGAGCAAAGATTTTGCCAATTTTTCTAAGTCAGATTTTTTCTCAGTCAAAATTTGCTTAGCGCGTTGCAAGGCTTCGTCAACTATTCTACGCACTTCTTCGTCAATTACTTTGCCGGTTTCTTCCGAGAAAACTTTTTGCGCGGCGTAAAATTTCGAACCGTCTTCTTCACTGTAATCAATAGTTCCAACCTTGTCGCTTAAGCCCCAGCGCGTCACCATGCTGCGCGCCATTGAGGTGGCTTGTGAAATATCAGAAGAAGCGCCAGTTGTGACTTGGTCGTAGCCAAAAATTAATTCTTCGGCTGCGCGTCCGCCCATTGCAACCACCAAATCGTCGTGAAGTTTGGCGCGAGTAACCGAGAAACGATCGGTTTCTGGCAAGCGCATTACAAGGCCCAAAGCGCGACCTCTTGGAATGATTGTTGCTTTGTGAATCGGATCAGAATTAACACAATTGATCGCAGTAATGGCGTGTCCTGATTCGTGGTAAGCAGTTAATTCTTTTTCTGATTGCTGCATTACCATCGATTTTCTTTCCGCGCCCATCATGATTTTATCTTTCGCTTCTTCGAGATTTTTCATCGTCACCATTTTCTGATTGTAACGCGCCGCAATTAGAGCGCCTTCATTTACCAGATTAGCTAAGTCAGCACCAGCAAAACCCGGTGTGCCGCGCGCAATGGTTTTGGCGTCAATGTCAACTGCTGCTGCAACTTTTTTAAGGTGAACTCCAAGAATTTGTTCACGGCCGTTAATGTCGGGATTTGGCACGGTGATTTGGCGGTCGAATCTACCTGGGCGCAACAAAGCGCGATCCAAAACATCTGGACGATTGGTTGCAGCAATAATTACCACGCCTTCATTTTCCGAGAATCCGTCCATTTCAACGAGCAATTGGTTTAGAGTTTGTTCGCGTTCGTCATTTCCACCCCCAACTCCCGAGCCTCTGTGACGACCAACCGCATCAATTTCATCAATGAAAACGATGCAAGGTGCTGATTTTTTTGATTGCTCAAACATGTCGCGAACGCGGCTGGCGCCAACACCAACAAACATTTCAACGAAGTCCGAACCAGAAATTGAGAAGAAAGGCACGCCAGCCTCCCCTGCAATTGCACGCGCTAACAAAGTTTTACCAGTACCGGGAGAACCAATCAGCAAGCAGCCGCGCGGAATTCTCGCGCCAACATCGGTGTATTTTTTTGAGTCTTTTAAGAAATCTACAATTTCGGTGAGCTCTTGCTTAGCCTCGTCAATGCCCGCTACATCAGCAAAAGTCACTTTGGTTTTGCTTTCTTGCAAAAGCTTGGCGCGTGATTTGCCAAAACCAAATGCACCACCGCGACTACCGCCGCCAGAGGCTCCGCGTGAGAAATAGATCCACAAACCAATCATTAAAATGAAAGGCAAGAAACCTAAAATTCCGCTAATAATTTTTTCAGATTTGCTAACGAGTGGCACAGCGTTGATCTCAACACCCTTTTCCTGCAAGGATTCAACTAGGTTAGGATATTCCGGAAGATAAGTGTAAAACTCGCCGCCGCTTTTAAATTTTCCGATTAGGTCATTGCCTTTAATGTCAACTTTTTCAACTTCGCCGGCATCAACTTTTTTCATGAATTCGCTGAAAATCAGCTTGTTTCCTGAAACGCCGTCAGGCCCGCCAATGATTTGCGACACCGTCATCACCACAGCAAAAATAATCAGCCATGTAAAAAAATTTTTGCTAGGAGTTTTCATTTGGAATTTTTTGAAATTTTAGAGAGTTGCAAGTGGGAGGAAACTTAAGAACGGCGGGAGAAAATTCAATGTGAGGCTTAAAAAAAACTCTCTATCACTCTCGGTGTCACGTCTGTCTTTACGACGGGATTTACATATTTGACTAGCCAAAGCTAATCCACCCTCGGTGTCACGAGCTCAGAAATAAAAGAATAGAATTCATAACTTGCGACGAGATGGACCCCGTCGTGAAGACGGGGTGACACCGAGGGGGGCTATAGTTAAGTACAAAATTACAAAGATTTTAGACAGGCTCTAAGAACCCGTCCTAAGTCTTTCTTACCGAACAAGCAACAACCTCACAAACGCCAATTCAATCATTGCGAGAGAGGTGGAGAGCTTTCTCTCGCAGTTCTTCCAAAGTCTTCTGCATTT
>CAIUFU010000198.1 GCA_903898475.1 uncultured Alphaproteobacteria bacterium
AAAAAAGTCGCGAGATTTTAGTCAGCATTAAAAGCGAAAATTCACTTTATAAAGAGATCGAAAAAATCATCAAAGAACATCACAGTTACGAAATTCCACAAATCTTCGCGAAGCCTATAAATCAAGGCTCCAAACCATATCTGAACTGGATTGATTCAAAGCTAAAAAAGGGCAAATAAATCTGGCATAATAAAGTTTGCCAATTTCTAATGGCGCCCAAGTTTTTTAAACTTTTTTACACACCACGAAAACCACTGACGAAAAGAATTTATTTCTAAACTTCCCAGATTCCTGAAACAGATATTTTCTAAAATTTCACAAGATGTTGAACATGAAAACCACATTCAAAAACATTTGGCTGCCCTAGAAAATAGATGTTTCTCAAACAATAACTTTTGAGAAAACTAATGACGAATAAAACAATTTTGATCGACGCAGCACACCGAGAAGAAACGCGAGTCGCTGTATTAGAAGACGGAATTTTACAAGATTTCGACCGCGAAGCAGTCGCTATCAAACAAATCAAAGGCAATATCTACCTCTCTCGCGTTACTAGAGTTGAACCATCTCTGCAAGCTGCTTTCGTTGATTACGGTTCTGACCGCCACGGCTTTTTACCTTTTGCTGATATTCACCCTGACTATTACCAAATCTCAGAAGCTGAAAGACAAAAGCTGCGTGAAATGAACAGCAATCAACCAGCTGCAAAACTAGACGAAGAAGAAACCGCAGCACCGCAAAGCAATCGCCAAGCAGGCGCTGAACAAGATGACGATAGTGAATCAATCGTTACCGGAGCTTACTCAGTTGAAGATGAAACCGGCAATTATCGCGGCAATATTCACAACATTTACAAGCGTTACCAAATCCAAGATGCGATCAAACCAGGTCAATTAATTTTGGTGCAATGCGCCAAAGAAGAGCGCGGCAATAAGGGTGCGTCAATGACCACCTACATTTCAATCGCCGGAAAATACAGCGTCTTGATGGCTAATACGCCTAACAAAGGCGGGGTTTCTAAGAAGGTTGATAATTTCCGAGATCGCAAACTTTTACGCTCAATTTTAAACGAGTTAAACGTTCCAGCTGACAGATCAGTAATCATCAGAACTGCCGGCGTTGGTAAAAAACCAGAAGAAATCAAACGCGATTGCGACTATCTCTCACGCCTTTGGGACAGCATTAAAGAAGCTTCAACCACTTCAAAAGCTCCGGCCTTTATTCACGCTGAAGATGATGTGATAAAAAGATGCATCCGCGACGTTTACAATGAACAAGTTAGCGAGGTTGTAGTTGAAGGCGCTGAAGCGTTTGAAACTGTGATGAACTTCGTTAAACTAACCATGCCACACAGCGCGCATAACGTGAAGTTGCACGATGAGCGCGTTCCGGTTTTCAATAAATATCGCGTTGAGCAACAAATTTCAGCGCTTTATGAGAAGCAAATTAACCTGCCATCAGGTGGTTCAATCGTTATCGACCACACTGAAGCTCTAGTTGCAATTGACGTAAACTCTGGTCGCTCAACCAAAGAAAGCGGCGTTGAAGAAACTGCCGTTACAACCAATTTGGAAGCTGTAAAAGAAATCGCCAAACAACTTCGCCTCCGCGATTTAGCTGGTTTAGTTGTGATCGATTTCATCGACATGTATGACCAAAAACATCGCCGCAACGTTGAAAGAGCTTTGCGCGACGAATTACAAAATGACCGCGCTCGTATTCAATTAGGCCGCATCAGTGTGTTTGGCTTGCTTGAAATGTCTCGTCAAAGACTTGGCGCCAGCTTTTTTGAAACCATCACCGAGCCTTGCAAACATTGCAGTGGCACTGGTTATGTGCGTTCAGTTGAAATTCTAGCTGTGAGCATTTTGCGCTCGATTCGTCATGCCTGCGCTGATAAACAAGCTGGAGTTATCTACATCTACACTAATTCTGAAACCATCGCCTACATGATGAATTTCAAGAAAGGTGAAATCGTTTCTACTGAAAAAAATTACGACGTTCACATCTTCATGCATCCATCTGATGATGCCGGCAGCCAAGGCTTTAGCATCAAGAAACGCAAAAGCCTTTCTGACGAAGAAAGACGAGAAATTGAAATGCCAGTAACCACCGGAAAAGTGAATCAATTAGGTTTGGAAAAAAGCTATTTTGAAAATTTATCACAAGGTGATGAGCGCGAAGAAGAATCTGATCGCGGCAATAACAGAAGACCTCGCAACGATAATAATAATTATAGAAAAAATAATAACCGTCGCGACAAAAGAAAATTTGACCCACGCAATAATAACAATCGCAAGAAGTCATTTTTGGGATCGGTTTTCTCAATCTTTTCTAAGTAAGTTTTAGAGTTAGGACAAAAAATTAAGGCGAGCCTTTTTAAAAAAAGGCTCGCCTTTTTTTGTATTCTCTCTCCGTGTCACCCCGTCTTCACGACGGGCTCCATCTCGTCATAAATTATGAATTTTATTCTATACTTTTGAACTCTTGACACTGTCGACCCCGTCGTGAAGACGGGGTGACACCGAGAGATAGTATCATACCAAATCCTCAGGCCCTAAATCGCAAACAGATTAGTAATTAACAACAAAATGGCAGTTATGTAAGCCATAGAAAGAAGCAGCGTAAAGAAAGAGATAAACTCAAAATGAAAGAGTGAAGAAATTTTAACACCCGAACACTTCACCGAAAAAATCATGAAGCCGCTGACAAATAGCACCATGGAATAGATGAAAGCAAAGAAGCCACTCTCAAAAAAGTCAGCAAGAAAAAATAATCCGTAGAGAAAAATTATCGGAACTAAAAAGTTGATTAGCGCTGAAAGAATCGGGTCGTTTTTCATGATTTATGTTTCGCAATATATCTGTGAATTGATTGAGAAATATTCTCT
>CAIUFU010000199.1 GCA_903898475.1 uncultured Alphaproteobacteria bacterium
ATGTGGCCACCAAATTCATCGCCCATTCTCATGGCGAATTCTAAGTTAATTTCCTTACCGATTTGCCAATTTTTTAGCGTAGTTTTGTCGCAGGTTTCGTTGGAGGCTTGAAAAGAAAAAATGATTTTTTTGCCAGCGATTTTTTTCTCAATCAAAGTCAGACAAACGCCATTGCAGGCAATAGAACAGCCGATTTCCAGCTTTCTTTCAATTTTGCTTTTGTCGGTAGAAATTTTTAAGAGTAGATCTTGTGATTTGTTGCGGTTTAGAGATTCAACGTTTGCAAGGTTTGTGATGATTCCCGTGAACATGAAATTATTTTTTATTTTTTAAAACTTCTTTGCGGATTTTATTAATGGCGCTTTCTTCAATTTGTCTGATGCGTTCGCGCGATACTTTGTAAATCTGGCTTAGATCTTCCAAAGTCATTGGGTTTTCAGACATTTGGCGTTTGGTCAAAATATCTTGCTCGCGCTCGTTTAAAGTGGCGAAAGCGTTTCTAAAAAGAATTTCCTGACGAGATTTTTCCTGATTTTCAATGGCGATTTCTTCTTGTCTGGCGTCAGTAGATGCCATTAAATCGACCACTTCCGTAGCGTCATCTTCATCGCCCACCAAATTATTTAGCGAAGTGTCAGACTGCGACAGGCGCGAGTTCATATCGATAACTTCTTTTTCGGTGACGCCAAGTTCATTAGAAATTTGCGTCACATATTTAGGCTGCAAAGCCTTGCCATCTGTGGCGTTAAGCTTCTTTTTGATTTTGTGTAAATTAAAAAAAAGTTTTTTTTGCGCGGCAGTGGTGCCGATTTTTACCAAAGACCAAGAGCGCAAAATGTAGTCTTGCATGTAAGCGCGAATCCACCACATGGCGTAGGTTGAGAAGCGAAAGCCTTTGCGCGGATCGAATTTTTTTACAGCTTGCATCAAGCCAATATTACCTTCCGAAACTAGATCGATAATTGGCAATCCGTAATTTCTGAATTTTGAGGCCATTTTAGCAACCAAGCGTAAGTGGCTTTGCACTAGCATTTTCGCGGCTTCTTTGTCGCCGGTTTGGGCAAATCTTTCGCCGTATTCGAATTCTTCTTCTTTAGTTAAAATGGGAAATTTTTGGATCTGACGTAAATAATTTAGAAAGCCGCCATCTTGTGATTTGACGAGGCCAAGTTTTTTCGTAGGAAGAGAGGTGACAATGTTGCTCATGCTTTCTCCTTTTATTGATTTGATTTGTTTTTTGCGAAGAGAGGTTTGGCGCTTATTTAGGATCAAAGACAATATCTACAAGCCTGTGACAGTAATTTTATATTTCTTCGACAGGTAATTCATCACGTCTTTGCGTTCCTGCAATTTGAGCGGGCGATTGTAAACGATAATTTCCGAGATCAAGCCGTTAAATCCGTTAGCGCCACTTTTGTCGGTGCCAACAGTTAAGCCGGTTAGTTGATTAGTTCCAGTAGAGCCGCTGCCTGCTGAAGTTGTGGCGCTGTTAATGAAGGCTTGAGATACGGTGTCGTTGAAATAAGCGGCGATGGCATAGTCAGTTCCTGCAGCTAAAGAGGTTGTGATATTTGCTGAGGCGCCGGCGTTTAATGCGATAGCGTCATTTTTAAGACCAACTGATGAAGTAGGGCTGCCGCTGGCTCCAGAATCTGCAACAACTTGTGCTGTTGAAGATAGAGTGGCTAAAGGGCGCAAAACTAAGAAGACGGTATTTTGCAGAGAGGTGCCTTGATAGAAGCTGGCAGTTGTAAAGTTGGCACTTGAAGCGCCGCTAAATCTTATGCTAGGAGTTCCGTTAATTCCGTTAGCAATAAAGGTGGTACCACCGTCAGAGGTGAGCTCATTTTTTTTGGTGGAGCTTGCAACATTTGAGTTTGAGCCGGGGCTGATATCAAACCATTTGGTGACAGCAGTGCCATCAGACATTTGATTGCCGTTAAAAGAATCTTTTAATGAGGCTTCATACCAAGCGGTGAGGCCATTAATCTCAAACACCACGGCTTTGGTGGTGAAGAGTCGGGCATTGGCAACTTTCGAAGATCGAACCATGCCAGCTCCTGCCACAACACCAGAAACTAATACCCCAATAATTATTGCCACAATTGATAGCTCTAGTAACGAATAGGCTTTTTTCATAATTATTGGAGTTGTGGTTTAAGTTCTAAGCAAACCAAGTAGTGACTGGAGTTTTTGCCGCTTTTACGTCATCCAATCTTCTTCTTGGGGTTGAAATCGGATAGTTGTGGAACTTGTCGCCGCGGCCTTCTTTGATTTCATTAGCCACGAAAATCATGGTGCCGATGAAATCATCAATAGATTCGCGAGTTTCTGTTTCGGTTGGCTCAATCAACATCGCGCCTTGAACTACAAGCGGGAAGAAGACCGTCATTGGGTGAATGCCATATTCAACAAGGGCTTTAGCGATGTCGAGTGTGCTAAGACCTTGGGCTTTTTGGATTTTATCAGTTAGCAAACATTCATGCATACAAGTGCCCGGAAATGGCACGTGGTAATGATCTTTCAATTTTGCTAGAATGTAGTTGGCGCTTAAAACTGCATCTTCAGCAACTTTTTGTAAACCGTTAGCTCCGTGTGAAAGCATGTAAGTCAAAGCGCGAATATGCATTCCGAATTGTCCGTTAAAGCCTTTTACTTTGCCACAAGTTGATTTTGGGGCGACTAATTTGTACTCGCTGCCCTGTTTTTCAACGTGCGGAGTTGGCAAAAATTCTGCAAGTTCAGCGCGCACAGCAATTGGTCCAGAACCAGGTCCGCCGCCGCCATGCGGAGTTGAGAAAGTTTTGTGCAAGTTGAAATGCATCACGTCAACACCGATATCAGCTGGGCGAATTTTGCCGACAATTGCGTTGTAGTTAGCGCCGTCGCAATAAAAGTAAGCGCCAACTGAGTGAATTAAATCAGCGATTTCTTTAATATTTTTTTCGAATTTTCCGCAAGTGTTCGGGTTGGTAATCATGGTGCCGGCAATTGCGGTGCCGTGTTCTGCGATTAGTTTTTTGAACAAATCTAGATCGATCAAACCTTCAGAATTTGAAGGAATAACTTTAATTTCAAAGCCACACATTGCAGCGGTTGCTGGGTTGGTGCCGTGAGCTGAGTCAGGAATTAAAACGATTTTACGAGTTTTGCCTTCGCCCTTTTTTTCGTGAGCTTTTTTAATAACCAACATTCCAGCGAATTCACCTTGAGCGCCTGCGGCAGGAGCCAAAGAAACCGCGCCAAGTCCGGTCAAAGTCATCAACCAATTTTGCAAATTAAACATCAATTCAAGTGCGCCTTGAACGGTTGATTGATCTTGCAAAGGGTGAATGTCGGCAAGGCCCGGAAGGCGCGCCATTTTTTCATTCAAGCGCGGATTATGTTTCATGGTGCAAGAACCAAGTGGGTAAAATCCGGCGTCAATTGAGTAATTTTGGTTTGACAAGCGAACGAAGTGACGAATCACAGTCGGTTCATTAACTTGTGCCAAGCCAATTGCCTCGCGGCTTTTTTGGCCGGTGCGAATTGAGAAATTTGCAACTTCAGGCAAATCAACACCACAAGCGCCAGCGCGAGATTGTTTAATCAAAAGTTCAGTTTCGTGACGTAGGCCACCGATTTCTTTTGGGATGAAAGTCATGGTAATATTAGTTTAAGATTTTTTCTAATTCTGAGGCCAAAGTTTCAATATCTTGCGCACTAGTTAATTCACTAGCTGCAAGGATCATTTTATTTCCTTGAGCAAATCCGCCAATGATGTTTTTAGCGAGAAGTTTTTTGTTCACCTCTAAGGCGTCTTTTGAAAGTTCGACAGTAAATTCATTGAAGAAACTGTTATTTAAAACTTTCACACCAGTCACTTTTGCTAGGCGATCAGCAAGGTCGCAGGCTTTTTTGTGATTGATTAAAGCCAGTTTTTTGAAACCGATTTCACCAAGCAAAGAAGCATGAATAGTAAAGGCAGTGGCGCACAAACCTTGGTTTGAACAAATGTTAGAAGTGGCTTTTTCGCGGCGAATATGTTGTTCGCGGGCGTTGAGCGTTAAAACGTAACCAGGTTTGCCATCAAGATCAGTAGTAGCGCCGCAGATTCTTCCAGGCATTTGACGCACGAATTCTTTTTTGCAGGCGAAAAATCCTAAAAGTGGGCCGCCAAAATTTAGACCAACTCCAAGTGAAGAAGCTTCACCAATTACGATGTCGGCTTGCTTTGGAGCTTCTAAAAGTCCGAGTGATAAAATTTCGTTGGTAACCACAATCATTAATGCACCAGCAGCGTCGCATTTTTTTCTGACATCGTCCAAATTGCCGATTTCGCCGTAGAAATCAGGATATTGCACAACCACAGCAGCGCAGCTTTCATCGATTTCTGAAACGAATTTAGCGTCGTTCAAATCAAGTGAAGTTTTGGCAACTTCTAAATAGTCAGGGTGAATATTTCCCAAAGTCGCAATGTTTTTGCGGCCCGATTTAATACGCAAAGCCATCAAGCAGCTTTCCGTTAAAGACGTGGCTCCGTCATACATTGAAGCATTGGCAACTTCCATCCCAGTCAAAAGTGCAATGATGCTTTGGAATTGGAAAATGACCGCCAAAGTTCCTTGCGAAATTTCTGGTTGGTAAGGGGTGTAAGAAGTTAAAAATTCAGAACGTTGAATGATGTGATCAACCGAAGCGGGAATGTGATGTTTGTAACAACCAACTCCTAAGAAAAATGGTCCTTCGTTTGCTGCGCGATTTTTTTTCGCCAAACCAGTTAGGATATTTTCTACCTCAAGTTCGCCTTGATGATTCGGCAAATTTTCGAGAGGTTTTTTAAGTAAAAATTGCGATGGAACTGTATCGTAAAGTTGGTCAATCGTTGAGACACCAATGGCAGCAAGCATTTCTTGGCGATCCTTCTCGGTCAAGGCTAAATAGCGCATGTTGTTTGGAAATTTAAGTTTTTTTAAAAGGAGATTTTCGTGCGAGTCGCGGCATTAAAAATATCCCAAAGGGATAAGTCAAATATTTATCTGACGAAAGGTTAAAATTAATAACGAGAAATCTGAGATCCTTTTTTGGTTCTGGAGTTGGGGTAATTGTTGGTGGCGGCAATAAATATGTTTTTAAAAGCTCGGTTGCTTCAGATTTGAAAGAATCTGTTGGATCAAAGTCCTTAATTCTTCCGATTTTACGAGACACTCTTGATTTGATTTCTGCTTCTGCCTGCTCTGTTTCGGCGGCAGTTTGTTTTGCTCGTTCTCCACCAAATACTCCCGGAAAAAGCTGATTTACTGCATCTCTTTAGGCTTTAACGAAAATTCCATTTAATTTTCCTTCGGCTTCAAGGTCGCTCATATTGCTCATTTTGAAATATTTTGAGCATTCGCTTCTAAAATTCTGAATTGCTTGCATCCTTTGATTTTCTGGCTGTCTTTCCAGAGTTGTAGTAACAATTAAATCAACCACTCGGCCATGGCCGTTACTGGCTGCAGACATAAAAGCTGTCATGCCATTTCGATCTGGAATGTCAGTGTCAGCGCCTCTCTCTATTAACAATCTTGCAATAGCTAAATTGCCGTGAGTGCAGGCAATCGCTAAGGGTGTTTTGAGGTCGTGAGGGCGTTTGCTATTAATTTCTGGTTCTGGTTCTAGTAGCGCAGTTACATCTTCAATGGTTCCGCTTTCGCAAGCGTTAAATAAAGCTTCAACCACGTGAGAAGAATGTCTGTGAAGAAGTTTGCTAGCTTTTGCTGCTTCATAAAATTTCATAAATTTGTTATTTTGAATTGATTAAAGATTTACCAAATCGCGCGCCGCAATTTTTTTGTCGTAAATGGCGCGGCCAACAATGGCGCCAATTACGCCGCTTTTTTCTAAAGTTTTAATTTTCAAAACATCTTCCAAATTAGAAATGCCGCCTGAGGCAATTACCGGAATTTTTAAATTTTCTGCCAAGTTTTTTGTTCCTTCAAAATCAGCGCCAGTCAAGGTTCCATCACGCGAAATATCGGTGTAAATAATTGCTTCAACGCCGCAATCTTCGAATTTTTTTGCCAATTCCAAAACGGCAATTTCAGAAGTTTCAACCCAGCCTTCAGTTGCAACAAAGCCATTTTTAGCGTCGATTCCTACGACAATTTTTCCGGGAAATTTCTTGCAAGCTTCAATCACCAAAGCCGGATTTTTTGCAGCCACCGTGCCAAGAATAACGCGGCTTAAGCCAAGGCTTAACCATTTTTCAATCGCCGCAATTGAGCGAATTCCGCCGCCAAGTTGAGTGGGAATTTTTACACTTTTTAAAATGCTTTTCACCGATTCTTCATTGGCTGATTCGCCAGCAATGGCGCCATCTAAATCAACAATGTGCAAAAATTTAAAACCGAGATTTTCAAATTCTTTGGCTTGCGCTGCAGGGTTGTCATTAAAGACTGTGGCCTGATTCATATCGCCTTTAAATAGGCGCACGCATTGACCATTTTTTAAATCGATCGCCGGAAAAATAATCATTGGGAATTTGGAAAATGAGTTGGAGAATTTTGTCTTCCTTGCAACCTAAAACACGAATCTCAAATGTTAAAATTTATTGTAAAAATCTGGCCGGCATTTTTGCCAATTTTAGTTTATATTTTTTGGACTTACGTGGTTGAAGGTTTGATTTTAGAGCGTTTTCTGCGTCGCAAAAAAATTATTGATGGTGAAAAATTGGTTGGTGAAAAAAGCGAAGCGGCACAAAAAGTCGGAATGTTTTCGTTGAAAAATCAATGTTTTGTGACGGTGCTTTACGTCAGTTTGGCCATGGCGATTTTTACTTTAATTATGTCGGCATTTTCTTAAAAATCAGATGAAATTATTTTACTCCTTATTTTTGGCTACATTGCTGCAAGCCGCGCCAATTCTAGCTAAAACCTATGATTTAGAAATCAAAAAACAGGATGTTTTTGTTACAGGAAAGGCAGTTGAAGCGCTGACAATTAATGGCCAAATCCCCGGTCCGACCTTGCAATTTAGTGAAGGCGAAGACGTCGAAATCCACGTCAAAAATTCAATGGATGAAACAACCTCAATTCACTGGCACGGCATTTTATTGCCTCCAGAAATGGACGGCGTGCCGGGTCTTGGCGGCTTCAAAGGCATCGCGCCGCAAGAAACTTTTACTTACAAATTTAAAATCAGACAGGCCGGAACTTACTGGTATCACGCTCATTCCAATTTGCAGGAGCAGCGTGGCGTTTACGGGGCTATTGTGATTGCAGCTCGCCCTGATCCAAACGATCACGTGATTCTTCTTTCAGATTTTAGCGAAGAAACGCCGCAACAAATTTTAGCTAACCTCAAGCTTGACTCTGGCTATTACAATTATCGCAAACGCACGTTTGGTGATTTTTTTTCTGACGCTAAAAAATATGGATTTTTCGCAACTCTAAAAGACCGAGCAATGTGGGGTGAAATGCGCATGGATGCCACAGATTTATCTGATGTGAGCAAATATCATTTCTTAGTTAACGGCAAAAATATTGACGAGAATTGGACGGCGATTTTTAAGAAAAATCAGCCAGTTCGGCTGCGATTCGTTAATGCTTCGGCGATGACTTTTTTTGATGTTTCGATTCCACATTTAAAAATGAAATTAATTGAAGCTGACGGCCAAAGCGTTCGCCCGCTTGCAATTGATGAGTTTCGTATCGCGCCTGCCGAAACTTATGATGTGATTGTTGAGCCGAAAGAAAATCAAGCTTACACAATTTTTGCCGAGAGTTTGGATCGCACGGGATACGCTCGCGCCACGCTGGCGCCAAGGCTTGGAATGTCTGGCGAAATTTCAAAAATGCGGGCGCGAACGGTGCTAAATATGGCTGATATGGGAATGGATCATGAAGAAAATTCTGGCGCTAAAGGTTGGGCCGATGCTTCTACGCCACTGGGAAATAAGGCTTTAAGCTATGCAGATTTAATTTCGCTAAAGCCGCAAAAAGATTTGCGCCAGCCAATTCGCGAAATCACTTTTAACTTCGGCGGCAGCATGAATCGCTACATTTGGACGATTAACGGCGAGAAATTTCCTGCGCCAACTCGGGTAAAATTTGGCGAACGTCTGCGGTTAAAATTTATCAATGACACGATGATGGCTCATCCGGTGCATCTTCACGGCATGTTTATGCAGCTCGAAAATGGCCAGAAAATGCAATGGCTGCCCAATAAACATACGATAATTGTGCCACCGGGACAAAGCGTTTCAGCACTTCTTGCGGCAGATGAAGCAGGTGAATGGTCGTTTCACTGTCATCTACTTTACCACATGGCCAGCGGCATGATGAGTAGCGTCACGGTGGAGAAGGGTGATGAGTAGAATTTTTGTAACTCTATTTTGTTTTTTAATTGCAGGTGAGGCCTGTGCGGCGATGAATCACGGCTTAGATCATCAGCAAATTTTTCAGGCATTTACGCTAGAAGCCGAAAGTGGTAAAGGTCGCGACGGAAGTGCTAGATCGTGGGATTTAGATGGCTGGATTGGCTCTGACTTAAATCGCCTGTGGCTTAAAAGTGAGAAAAAAGATTTTAAAAAATACGAAAATAAATCAGAGATTCAGGCGCTTTACAGCCGAAATGTTGGGCAATTTTGGGATGCGCAAATTGGTTTGCGTCACGATTTTAAAACCGATTTTTCTTCGCAAAATGTCGATTACGTAACTTTAGGAATGGAAGGAATCGCGCCTTATTTTTTTGAAACTGATGCTCATATTTTTTTAAGTGACGCCGGAAATTTTAGCGCCAGATTAAAGCAAGAAATCGATTTGTTGATTACGCAAAAATTAATTGCTGCGCCTTATTTTGAGGCGGATTTTTTTGCTCAAGATGTAGCAAAATTGCATGTGGCGTCAGGTCTTTCCGAGCTAGAGATTGGCGTTTTGACGCGTTATGAAATCTCGCGAAAATTCGCGCCTTATTTTTCTTGGCGCTACAATGTTAAAACTTTCGGCACCAAAAAAATTGCTCAAGAAAGTAATCAGATGATTAGCGATTTTATTACTTCTGTGGGAATTAGGCTAAAGTTTTAGTAGCTAATAATAACCACGCCGGAGCCGCCAATGCTTCCCGGTGCATTCATCGCTTCACCAGCGCCCGATGACTGTGCGCCTGTTACACTCTTGATTTTAGGATGAAGGCGGGCAATCGGAAGGATTTCTCCCGTCAACAGGCATTGGGCAATGTCGCCGGGGACCCCAGTAGATTGAGAGCGCATCCACCAATCCTGAACGGCTGCCGATTCGTGAACAGGCTTTTTCTCGCCTTGAATTTGAAAGATGCCAAAGCCAGTACCGAGATCATTGACGATGGGAAATTCGGTGATCCGCACTGGATCCCACTGTTCCATGAAACGGCAGACCGCAGAAAAATGCGGATCATTGATTTCCCGCTCGATGGCCAAATGGTGCTTCGTGCATTCGGCAAATGTTTCGAGAGCCCGGGCCGCTTCTTTTTCTGCCTTTTGAGGATCTTTGTCAGGCTTTTTATAACCGAGAAGGTAGGCGCTGTTATCCCATAGTGTGCAAGGATTGAGACCAGAGC
>CAIUFU010000200.1 GCA_903898475.1 uncultured Alphaproteobacteria bacterium
CAACAACTGGCGCTTTCTTGGGATACATCTCTGAAATCGTTATCTTCGACAGCGCTTTAAGAGACGATGATCGCAAAGCTATCGAAGCTTACTTAGGTAAAAAATACGGCATTAAAGTTAGCTAGTTCTTAACTAACCTTTCTTTTTAAAAACCGGATTGTTGCAAAAGCAGCAATCCGGTTTTTTTATGTCTAAGGGAAAATTGCGATCTCTTGCTTCCTTCAAAATGACAGTGTACAGAAATTAAAGAACACCCAATTCCCATCTAGCGCGTGGCTTAAAATTTAGATCATCTTTCATCCCGAGCTTAAGCTTTTCTAACCCAGCCCACGCAACCATTGCAGCATTATCGGTGCAAAGCGCAATTGGAGGCGCTACAACTTCCAAATCATGTTTCTTTGACCAGTTTTGTAGTGCTGAGAAAATGCAGCGATTAGCTGCAACTCCTCCAGCAATCACCAGTTTTTTTACCGGCCTTTCTCTTAGATCAACATTCTCCAATCTATTAACGATAATCTCGCAAACCACACGCTGAAATGACGCGCAGATATCTGCTTTATCTTGTTCAAGAATTTTTTGGGGTGACGTCAGGTGCGAAAAATCTTCGTTAATTAATTTTTCAATTTCGCGACGCACTGCAGTTTTAAGTCCTGAAAATGAGAAATTGCACAAATGCTCTTTTTTCAAAAACCCGTCAATCAAAGGACGTGAAAATTTAAAACGATTTTCATCGCCATCTTTAGCCATTTTTTCAACTGCTGGACCACCGGGATAAGAAAGCCCCAACATCTGCGCCACCTTATCAAAAGCCTCACCCAAAGCGTCATCAATCGTCTCGCCAATTTTTTCGTAATCACCAATTCCACGCGCCAGCAAAATTTGGCAATGGCCGCCAGAAATTAGCAAAAGCAAATAAGGAAATTCTAAATCGGAAGTAAGTCGCGCTGTCAAGGCATGAGCCTCAAGGTGATTTACCGCAATAAAAGGTTTTTGAAAAACCGAGGCTAAAGTTTTCGCCGCCATCATGCCAACAATCACGCCCCCAATTAGACCAGGTCCCGAAGTTGCAGCAAATCCATCAATATCTTCAAACTTTAAATTAGCGTCAGATAAAGCCTGTAAAATCAAATCATCTAAAACCTCAACGTGACCGCGCGCCGCAAGTTCTGGCACTACTCCACCAAATTTTTTATGTAGCTCAATTTGTGAGTTTAAAACGTGAGCGAGAATGTTTTTTTGCTCGTCGATAATCGCGACAGCGGTTTCATCGCAGGAGGTTTCGATTCCGAGGATTTTCATTTTTAGTGATGATACACATCAAGATTTCCAAAGCGCGTAAACTCGCCGTCAAAAAATAAATTCACGCTGCCAACTGGGCCATTACGCTGTTTGGCGATGATAACTTCTGCTAAATGGCGCAATTCATTCATCTTCTGATTCCACTCACCAAATTTCGGATCAGTTTCTGGCGGCTTCTTTCTTTCATGATAATAACTGTCGCGATAAACGAAGGCCACCACGTCAGCATCTTGCTCGATCGAACCCGATTCACGCAAATCTGAAAGTTGTGGCCGCTTATCCTCACGCTGCTCAACCGCACGCGATAATTGCGACAAAGCCATCACCGGAATATTAAATTCTTTGGCAATCGCCTTTAAACCTTGAGTGATTTCAGAAACTTCCTGCACGCGGTTATCCTGACCTCGCGCTGAAACGCCGCGAATGAGCTGCAAATAATCTACAATCAAAAGTGATAAATTATGCTTACGAACCATGCGGCGCGCACGGGTGCGAATTGCTGAAATTGAAAGTGCGGGAGTATCATCAATAAAAAGCGGCATTTTAGAAATCTCGGCAGAGCGCATGGCAACCGCTTCCCACTCGTGATCGTTTAATTGCCCGGTTCTGAATTTTCCGGCGTTGATGCTAGTTTCCATCGACAAAATTCTTGATGCCAATTGGTCGGAAGACATTTCCAGCGAGAAAAATCCTACCGCTTTTTTGTCTTTTTGTTCAGTAACATCTTTATTCATAAATTTGCAGGCATTCACCGCGATATTTACGCCCAGCGCCGTTTTTCCCATTGAAGGACGTCCCGCCAAAATGATTAAATCAGATTGCTGCATGCCGCCAAGAATTTTATCTAGATCGGTAAGTCCGCTTGAAACGCCACTAATGTGGGCGCCGCGTTGTTTTGCAATTAAAGTTTTATCGAGCGTTTCTTTTAGCGAAACCGAAATGCTGCGAAAATCGCTGCGACCATTTCCATGCTCTGAAAGCTTGAAAAGACTAGATTCAGCGAGTTCGATTTGGTCGCTTGCTGAAGTTTTTTCTTCCGCCTTAAAAACGCGATTCACGATATCTTCGCCAACCATTGATAATTCACGCTTCAAAGCCAAGTCGTGAATTAAACGTCCGTAATCTGCAATATCGATAATTGAAGAAGCGGCGCCCAAAAGCGTTGAAAGATAAAGCGCGCCGCCAGTTGCTTTTACGGCCTCATCCGATTCAAAAAATTGTTTAAGAGTAACTTGGTTGGCAACGATTTGCACCTTCTCCACATTGTGCAAAATCTGCGAAAAAATATTGCGATGCGCCGGCTCGTAGAAGTGCTCTTCGCGCAAAAATTCTGAAACACGATTTAAATATTCGTTATTCAAAATAATGGTGCCAAGCACCGCCTGCTCTGCTTCGATGTTAAAAAGTTCTTTGCGAATTTGAGTTGTCATCTGGGGGGAATCATTTTTTAAAAAAGGGAGGCGGAAGATATTTGGGGTTTTTGTCAGCTTCAACCAAATTTTGTTTTAAAATTATTTTTGAAGAAATTAACAAGCGCGGCGCCATTTTTAGCCTATAGAGCTATGAAGATTTTCATCAAGTCGTCAAAAATTTCAGAATCATGCGAATATTCTCAATCAAAATATTCTTAATCAAAATATTTCTAATCATCTTCTGCGCCATGTTGCTATTCTCTGCATTCCTGCCAAAAGATTTCAAAATCGAAAAATCCCTCACCATTAACAAGCCTAAAGCTGATGTTTTTGCTTACTTAAAATCGCTTGAGAAAAGTAAAGAATGGCAACTTTGGGACAAAAAAAATCCAAACGCGACAATCAACATTGAAGGCACCGATGGCAATGTTGGAGCAATTTTATCTTGGTCAAGAAATAGCAATAGCCTATTTGATGAACAAGAAATTACCAACATTGTTGAAGGCGAAAGAGTTGATTTTGAGATACGATTCAAACAACCCATTAATGAACAGTTCAAAGAATCGTTTTTTGAACATTTTAAACAATTGATCAGAATCAAAACATTCCCTTATTTTACCACCCAAACAATCGATCAGAACCAAACCCAAGTTACTTGGGGAGCAACCGGACGAATCCAAGTTCCTCTCAACATTTTCTACTATTTTGGACACGGCCTGTTAGAGAAATTCTTCGAATCCGAACTCGCTGAAATAAAAAAAAATCTAGAGCAACAACCTTAGAAGCCCGTCTAAAATCTTTTTATCAACTACAAAACCTTTTGGTTGAAGAAATATTTTGACAGGTTCTTAACTCACCATCCTCTTCTCTAACTTGCGCGCTAGAGTTCTGCGGTGCATTCCAAGAGTTCTAGCTGCTTCTGAAACATTAAAATCAGATTCAACTAGGGCTTGGTGCAAGTACTCCCATTCAACATTTTTAATTGAAGTTTTTTTCTCCACTTTCTTTTCAGCAAGACCGTCAAAAGCCGCAATTATCGCATCAACATTGGCGGGTTTTGCTAGGTAGTAGCAAGCTCCCAACTTAATCGCCTCAATGGTTGTGGTGATGCTGGCGTAGCCCGTAAGCATTACAATTTTGATTGAAGCGTCAAATTGGTGTAGCTGCTTGATGCACTCTAGCCCTGATTCGCCGACCATTTTTAAATCGACCACGGCAAAACGCGGGTGAAATTTTTTTAAAGCATCAATCGCCTCTTTGCTGCTGTGTGCAATTTTTACTTCAAATTCACGACGCACGAAAGACTTGCCCAAGCTTGCTGCCAGAGCCTCGTCGTCTTCTACAATCAAAATTGTTTTGAGATTTTTCATAAATATTTATTCAAGAAACTGAACAAGAGATCCTGAAACAAGTTCAGGATGACGCAGAGTGTGTGACGAGAACTCGCTCCACAATCTACGTCATTGCTGAACTTCTCCGTCATCCTGAACTTGTTTCGGGATCTCTTACCAATTTGCTTTAAATCGGAAATTTTACCGTTACCAAAGCGCCATTTTCTAAATTTTTAACCTGCAAAATGCCGCCAATTCTACGCAAAACACTAACTGCTAAAAACAATCCCAGACCGCTGCCATTTTTTGTTGTTAAATTTGGCTTACCAATTTCTTGCAAAATTTCTGCAGCAAATCCGCGACCGCGATCTTGAATTGTCACAAGCATTTCGCTGTCATTTGCCTCAACTTTAATTGACACCCACTTGGCCGACTCTTCAAAAGCATTGTCAAAAATATTGAAAAAAACTTGGGTCAGTGCCTCGTCTAAAATTATTTTTTTGTCAGCATTTCCACAAAAATTGTAGAGCAAATTTTGCGGTCTTCTTAAATCGCTCCAGCTTTTAACTAGTGAGTCAAAAGCATCTTTTGCTGAAATTGCTTTTGCCTGCTCAAGACGCTCTTTTCCTGAAGAAAGCAAAATGTTTGAGAGAATTTTTTTACAGCGACCAAGCTGCTCTTCTGCCACCAAAACATCTTGCAAAAATTCTTCTTTTGAATTTGTTAAATCGGCTTTTTTCCAATCTCCCAAAATCACTGAAATAGTTGAAAGCGGCGTGCTTAATTCATGAGCTGCCGCGGTTGCAAGCAAAGCAATTCTAACCAGTTTTTCTTCTTCGTTTGACTGCTGTTTTAACAAGTAAAAATCACGATCTTTCTCCTGCATATTTTTAATAATTTTAGTCACAAAAATTAGCAGTAACGCCGCAGCAAAAACATAGCTCACAAGCATTCCGTGCAAGTGCAAATTAAAAAAATCTCCGTCTTCGTGATGGTGCAAAGAGTGCAATTCTTGGTAATTGAAACTAAGCCAAACGTAGCAAACCACCGTTACAACGCCAACAAACCAAGCGTAAATTTGGCGAAGCAAAATTGCCGAAATAATTACCTGAAGCAGAAACAAAGAAATGAAGGGATTAGAAATTCCTCCACTAAAATAAAGCTGCGCCGTCAAGGCCGCAACGTCAAACAAAAGCTCAACAAACAAGGCTCCATCACTGATTTGCTTTTGCGATTTGTAACGAAAAAAACTCACCAAATTTACAATTAACAAAACCAACAAAACCCCAAACATTTGCGGCAGCGGCAAAGAAATTTCTAAAAAATAATTAACAAATAAAATCACCAGAACTTGTCCAACAATTGCGATTAGCCTAAGCCAGAGAAGCTGTAGCAAATTTTTACGATTAGTGTTTTGCGAAATTTTATTTTCCATTTTTAAAAGTCAGGTTGGACAAATTGTCTCAGATTAAAAAATTATTTTGTGATTGGGTTTAGTGCTTTTTAGAAAGCCGATTCTCTTTTAACTCATCTTTTTTTATCCATGAAAATCTCAACAAAACATTTTCTGACGGCACTTTTTTTATTGGCTTTTTCTGCTAGCGAAGCCCTCGCCTGCGCTTGTGGTTGTGGCGTTTTTACTGTTGGAACCAGCGCTTTAATTCCAAATTGCGAAGGTGGCACGGCGTTTGTTCAATATGATTATTTGACGCAAAGCCGCAACTGGAGCAAAGAAAGTCAAACCAGCGGTCACAATCACGACAAAAAAATTCAAACCCAAACGGTTACTGTTGGCGCGCAATATATGTTTAATCGTGAGTGGGGAATGGCAGCAAGGCTACCTTACGTGACTCGCTACATTAAATCAGTTGAACATGGTGACGATCATTCTTTAGAGCCCCACGATACTAGAACCAACTCAGTTGGCGATATTCGTCTTAACGCAATTTATTCGGGATTTTCTGCCGACATGTCGAGCGGTTTAACTTTTGGTTTAAAGTTGCCAACCGGCCAAACCAAAGCGCGCAACTTGGATGAGCGCAATATGCAAATTGGCACCGGCACTACTGATTTGCTTTTAGGCGCTTACAAAATGGGACAATTTGATAAAGTTGGAAAGTTTAACTGGTTCGCTCAAACCGGCTTACAGCATGCTTTAAACAGCCATCAAGGATTTCGTTCTGGGGATGAAATTTCTGCAGCAACTGGAATTTACTACAATGCTGGATCATTTCTTGGCATCAAAAAAGTTGCGCCAATTTTGCAAGTTACGGGATCTAAAAGATTGCGCGACAGCGGCTGGGCTTCAAACTCTTACGATAGCGGCTACAGCAAAGCTTTTTTTGCGCCCGCAATCGAATTAAATTTCACCAGCTTTAAAATCTACGCTGACGTGGAATTTCCAATCTACCGCAATGTCAACGGCACTCAATTGGTTGCGCAGAATTTATACAAAATGATTTTGGGATATAATTTTTAGTTAAAATTCACGACGCTGAAGAAGAAATATTCTTTGAGATCATTTTCTCTGTTGGCAAGATGAGTGAGTTTGGGTTTGAATCCATTTTAAATCCAAACTCACTTTTTGCAGCTGGGCTATAAATTAAAGCCAGTAATTATCGTTATTCTACAGTTACAGATTTTGCCAAATTGCGCGGCTGATCAACATCATTGCCTTTGTAAAGAGCCACATAGTAAGCCAGCAATTGAGTTGAAACCACTGGCAAAATCGCTTCTTGAATAATTCCAGCAAGATCGGGAATTTCGATTTTTTGCTTGGCCATTTTGCCAAATTGTTTGATGCCTTTTTTGCTGCTGATGAAAATTATTTTTCCACCCCGCGCATTTACTTCTTGAGCGTTTGAAGCAGTTTTTTCAAAGAGATCGTTATTTTTATTGTGAGGGGCGATCACGATTACCGGCATTTTACTATCGATTAGTGCGATGGTTCCGTGCTTTAATTCTCCTGCCGCGATACCTTGCGCGTTAATGTAAGAAAGCTCACGAAATTTTAATGCCGCTTCCAAAGCAGTGACCTGCGAAATGCCGCGACCAATGTAGAGCACATGTTTGGCGCGAGTTAGCGATTTGGCAATTTTCTTAATATTTTTTAATTGCGGCTCGTCAAAAAGATGCGTCATTTTCGATCCGCTTTCGGCAAGCTCTTGCAATAATTTGGCTTTTTCTGGCGCTGAAATTTTGCCTTTAATGCAACCAAAATGAATCGCCAAAAGCGCTAAAACAGTGACTTGCGCCGTGTAAGCTTTAGTTGAGGCAACACCAATTTCAGGGCCCGCAACGGTGCGAATTACCGCATCCGAAAGCTGCGCCATGGTGCTGTGCGCCACATTTACGATTGAGAGAATTTTTTGATTATTTTGCTTGGCAAATTTTAGTGCTGCCAAAGTGTCGGCGGTTTCTCCTGATTGAGAAACAAAAACCATTAGATTGTCTTGGCGAAATGGGTGGGCGCGGTAGCGAAATTCTGAGGCGATATCAACTTCAACTTCAACGCCGGAAATTTCTTCAATTAAATATTTGGCGCACATTCCTGAATAATAAGAAGTGCCGCAGGCAACAATTGTGATTTTGTTAATTTTTTTTAAGTCAAAAGCGAAGTTTGGTAAGTGAATTGACGAGCTGCTCAAATCAACGTAAGTCTGGATTGTTTCTTCTAAAACACGTGGCTGTTCGTAAATTTCTTTCAACATAAAATGGTCAAAGCCATCTTTCGAAATGCGCGCCTTTTCTGGCTCCATGACCTTTGCTGATTTTTTTAACTCAGCACCTTTGGCGTCAAAAACTTCAATTTTATCGGCTGAAATAATTGCAAATTCTTCATCCTCAAGCGCGATAATTTTGTGAGTGTGATCGCTTAAAGCGTAGTAATCAGATGCGATATAATTTTCATTTTTGCCCAGCCCTAAAACCAATGGCGAGCCGCGTTTAGCAACAGCAATTACGTTTCCGTGATTTTTAAAAATTACGGCGAGCGCAAAAGTTCCTTTAATTTCTTTGGCGGTTGCAAGCAGTGATTGCTTGATGTCACCGGTTTTTTCGAAGTGATATTCAATCAAATGCGGCACAACTTCGGTGTCGGTTTCGCTCAAAAATTTGGCGCCGCTTTTTTGTAATTTTGCTTTAAGCTCTTGGTGATTTTCAATGATGCCATTGTGAACTACGCAAATGTTAGAAGATGCGTGCGGATGAGCATTTTCCTTGCTCGGCTTGCCGTGCGTTGCCCAGCGTGTGTGACCGATACCAATTTGTGAATCGAGTTTTTTTTGCAACAAAGCCGCTTCCAGATTGGCAATTTTTCCTTCTTCTTTAACGGTTTTAAATTCGCCTTTTTCCAGCACAGCAATACCAGCAGAGTCGTAGCCGCGATATTCTAATTTTTTCAAACCTTCGAGAATAATTGAGACAGCATTTTTACCGCCAACAACACCAACAATTCCGCACATATTTTTTCTAATTTTATTTTTTTAAGGAGGGATTTGAAGCAAACGTAAGAAGGGTTGGCGCAAAGTAAATTGTAATCTTTTGTAAAAAATTTTCATCACCTAATTCTTCTTTCCCAACCTCTCCCGCCTGCATCCCAAGATAATAGATGTGAATCAAAATAAATTCTTGTAAACTTCTTCCCGCCTTTTTAGTTTTTGAAATCACTTCTTCTCACAAGTTTTTTCCAAAAAAATGACAGCAAAAAAATCTACCGCCACATCAAGCAGGCCAACATCTCCCCATTTGCAAATTTACAGATGGAATATCTCGTCCTTAACATCAATTTTTCATCGCCTCACCGGAATTGTTCTTTATATTTCAATAGTCGCAATTTCTTGGTACATCGTTTACTACACCTACCAAATCAACATAGCAGAGTCTATGGAGACTTGTGATTGCCCAATGAATGAAATTTTTGACAAGATTTTTTCTCTCGCTGCAATCTCTGTAACCTTCTGTCTTTACTACCATTTCACCAACGGCATTCGCCATTTATTTTGGGATATCGGTAAAGGTTTTGAAAAAGAAACCGCTAAAACCAATGGCTTCTTGGTGATTGCTTTGTCGCTAATTTTCACCGCCGTAACTGTCGGCACCGTTCTTTATCTTAAATTTTTCTAAACATGAACAAGATCAAAATCGCACCTTCAACTAAAACCGGCTCGCATCATTGGTTGATGCAGAGAGTTTCAGCAATTGCACTTTTGCCTTTAACTCTTTGGCTAGTACTTTCATTTGTACAAATCGCTGAAGATCCGCAAGGCTATCTACCAGTGTTTTTCGCCTACCCGCTTAATGCGATCATGGGAATTTTATTGATTACCACTTCGCTGTATCATGGCTCTCTTGGCCTTCGCGTTGTCATTGAAGATTACATTACCAATAAAACCAAAATGCATTTCTACATCATGTTGGTGAATTTTTTGTCTGCTGTAACCGCCGTTGCTGCAGTAATTGCAATTATTAGACTTCATTTAATCGAGTAGCCGCTTACGCTTTTTCAAGCTACAGCGCGCCAAGAAAATAAAATAAACTTATGTCAGAAAAAAAAATCGGAAATTATTCAGTAATCGACCATGAATTTGATGTCGTAGTTGTTGGCGCTGGTGGCGCCGGACTTCGCGCCACTTTCGGCATGGCACAAAAAGGGCTTTCAACGGCTTGCATTTCAAAAGTATTTCCAACTCGTTCACACACAGTTGCAGCCCAAGGCGGCATTTCTGCAGCACTTGGCAACATGGGTGACGATGACTGGCGCTGGCACATGTACGACACCGTTAAAGGTTCAGACTGGTTGGGCGACCAAGATGCAATCGAATATATGTGTCGCGAAGCACCAGAAGCTATCATCGAGCTTGAACATTACGGCGTGCCTTTTTCGCGCACTAAAGAAGGCAAAATTTACCAACGCCCTTTTGGCGGCATGACCAAAGAATTCGGCGAAGGCGGCCCCGCTCAAAGAACTTGCGCTGCGGCGGATAGAACTGGCCACGCGATTCTTCACACACTTTACCAACAATCACTCAAACATAACGCCCAATTTTTCATCGAATATTTTGCACTCGACTTAATCATGGAAAATGGCATTTGCCGCGGCATCACTGCCCTTTCTTTGCTTGATGGAACTTTGCACAGATTCAAAGCTCAACTAGTAGTTCTTGCAACTGGCGGCTACGGACGCGCTTATTTTTCTGCCACCTCAGCTCACACTTGCACCGGAGACGGCAACGCCATGGTACTGCGCGCCGGACTTCCTTTGCAAGATATGGAATTTGTTCAATTTCACCCAACTGGCGTTTACGGCTCGGGATGTTTAATCACAGAAGGAGCGCGCGGTGAAGGTGGATATTTAGTTAACTCGGAAGGCGAGCGTTTCATGGAACGCTACGCTCCAAGCGCTAAAGATTTGGCCAGTCGCGACGTAGTTTCTCGCGCCATGACCATGGAAATTTTAGCTGGCCGCGGTGTTGGCCCGAAAAAAGATCACATCTATTTGCACCTAAATCACCTTGATCCAAAAATTTTACACGAGCGCCTTCCGGGCATTTCAGAAACTGCTAAAGTTTTTGCCGGAGTTGATGTTACCAAACAGCCAATCCCAGTTTTGCCAACAGTTCACTACAACATGGGCGGCATTCCAACTAACGTAAAAGCTGAAGTTCTAACTGTTAAAAACGGCAAACCAGAAGTGGTTCCGGGTTTAATGGCAATTGGTGAAGCGGCTTGTGTTTCAGTGCACGGTGCTAACCGTTTGGGCTCAAACTCATTGCTTGATTTGGTTGTGTTTGGCCGCGCTGCCGCAATTCGCGCTGCTGAAATTGTTAAACCAAATGCCGCTCATTCTGAATTGCCGGCTGACGCTGGCGCCGAGTCGCTTGCACGTTTTGATAAAATTAGAAATGCCAACGGAAAATCCTCTGCCGCGCAGATTAGAAGCAACATGCAAAACTGCATGCAAGCTCACGCTGCAGTGTTTAGAACTGAAGAAATTTTGACTAAAGGCATCGAAAAAATGCGCGAAATTTTCAAAAGTTTTGAAGATTTAAAAATCGAAGATCGTGGCTTGGTTTGGA
>CAIUFU010000201.1 GCA_903898475.1 uncultured Alphaproteobacteria bacterium
AAGATTTTATTTTCATTGGTCGATTTTTTGTAATTAAATAGAATGTTAACGATTTTCATGAGTGTTAGCGCTTAATTTGATTTGGAATGTTTTTGCGATATTTATCGATCTCAGCTTTATCAGCCTCGAAACGCGCCAGTTCTTTGCCCGTCAGTTTCAAACCTGACGTCGCTTTTACTTTTGCCGGATTTATTTGCGTGCCTTTATAGATCACTTCAAAATGCAAATGTGGGCCGGTTGAACGACCAGTAGATCCAACGTAAGCTATCACGTCACCTTGTTTTACTTTAGCGCCAACGCGGAATTTTTTGTTAAATCTGCTAGCATGTCCGTAAGCGGTTGAATAGTCGGCATTATGTTTGATTTGCACGAAATTTCCGTAGCCACCCTTAACACCAAAATGAACAATCGTGCCGCTTCCTGCAGCCAAAATTGGCGTGCCACTTCCCGCCGCAAAGTCGATACCTTTATGCATTTTAGAATATCCCAAAATCGGGTGACGTCTTAAACCAAAACCTGACGAAACTCTTGCCGCACCATTCATTGGCGTTCTAAGCAAAGATTTACGCACGCTATTTCCCTTAATGTCGAAATATTCAACGCGGTTGTCAATCTTGTGCATGTAGATTTCAATCGCACGATTTTGCAGGGTTAGTGATGAATAAAGCACGTTGCCGTCTTTGATTTTTTTGCCGTCTTCGCTGTAGAAACTTTCCACCAACATTTCGAACTTATCGCCATCGTGAATGTCGCGCTCAAAATCGACGTCGTAGCTGTAGAGCGAAATCATATTCATCATTGAAGTCGGCGAAATCCCTGACGCCACACCATCATTGTAAAGCCCGTCTTTCAAGGTGCCGTAATATTTTGAAACGTAGCGCAACAATTTAACTTTCACTTCCCGCGCATCATATTCGCCGTCATTTTTACGCGAAACGATGATTTGCTCTTCTGCTGAAGGAGAAATCGACACACTATCAACCGTGACCTTGCGCGCCACGTTTTTGCTGGCATCAACGCCATTTCCGTCATAACCGAGTTTAACGTGAAATTTAATTACAACTTGGTCGCCCGTGGAAATTGCTTTGGGGTCAAAAACTTTTTTTGTCGCGCCCAAAATGGCGAAAACATCTTGCTCATCAACGCCGTTATCATTGAGGATTTTTGACAAAGTGTCGCCGCTTTTAACGCGATGCTCGATCACTTGATTTTCATCAACGTCAAAATTTGCGCCTTGGCCCGAAATATTAATTTTAATTGGTTTGCTCTGGCGCTGCTTGGTTGTTGACTCTTGATAATCAGCGATGAAATTTTGCAAATGTTCAAAACCGCTAAATAAAATAAAGCTGGTGATGATTGAAATAACCACCGGCTTAAAAAGACGGTGGTCAATTGCGTTATCAATGATCGCGAAAAATTTAGACTTATCCGCGTTCTTTAAGTGCTTAAGAATTTTTTTCAAAAGATTGGGAATTTTTAAAGATTTGTAAATGGCTGTGGGGCTTACACGTGTAAGGTTCTATAGCTCTAATATGGATCGGACAATATTAACGCTTTTTTAAATAAGAATATTTTTTTTGAAAAAAAATCTTGCGCCAAGACTAAAATCAGGTATCATGCGCTTCTGATCGTAATTTTTAATCTCAGTTCCAACCCTCAAACTTAAGTAATTTATGCCGCCAAAAAAATTGCAAAAAAAAGTGACTGCAAAAAAAGCTACCAAAAAACCAGCGCCAAAAGCTGTTAAAAAAGCTGCAGTAAAAAAACCTCTTCCTAAAAAAAAGGTTGCCAAGGTTGTTAAAAAACCGGTGAAAAAATTGCCGGCAAAAAAAGCTAAAGTTGTGGTTAAGACCAAAGCTGTAAAAACCAAAAAACCAGTAAAGAAACCAGCGCCAAAGCCGGTTAAGAAAGTTGTAAAAGCCGTTAAAAAAGAGAAAAAAACGGCAAAAATTGTTCCGGTAAAAGCGACTAAAAAATCAAGCAAAGCCTCAAAAAAACTGCCTCCGAAAAAAGAACTAACTCCACAAGAAACTGCTAAACAAAGAACCGCTTTAGCAAAAAGCATCATGGCTAATACCAACAAGAAAGTTGTTGAAGAAGCTATAGCTCCAGAAAAGAAAACTGATGCTCTGCAAAAAATCATCATTGCCCGCAAATATGAAGGTCGCAGCAAAGTTACATTTAAAGTTGGCGATCACGCAGTTTACCCGTCTCACGGCATTGGTAAAATTGTTGGCATCGAAAAAACCGCAGTTTTGGGACAAGATTTTAGCTGCTATTTGATGTATTTCGAAAAGGAAAAACTGACGATCAAAATTCCAATGAATAGCGCCGAAAAAATCGGTTTGCGTCATTTGATTTCTAAATCGCAAATGGATGAAGTTTTTGTGATTTTGCGCAGCGGTGTAAAAAAACTAAAAGGCATGTGGAGTCGTCGCGCTCAAGAATATGAAACTAAAATCAATTCTGGCGACATCATGCTTTTGGCCGAAGTTTTGCGCGATCTAACGCGCGATATTGAAGATGGTGAAAGATCTTACTCAGAACGCATCATTTACGAAACTGCAATTTACCGCTTAGCTAACGAATATTCTGTGATTTATGGAATTGAGTTCGAAGAGGCCAAAGAAAAGGTCACCCTAACCGCCAAAGATAAATTAAACTCTGAAGGCCGCATCATTCAAAAAGATGGCTTCGATGATTTTGATGCCGACATCATTAAATCTGATCTTGATGAAGATGAGGATGAAGAAGAGGAAGAAAGTGAAGATGAGGATGAAGATGGTGACGATGATGATTACGATGATGATGACGATGACAAACCAAAAAAAGGCAGAAGAAGATAATTTCAAATTTAAAGCCCGAGATTCAAATCTCGGGCTTTAAAATTTTTTTTTAAAAAACGCCCAAATTCATTTTATAAATTTTAAAATCAGTAACCGCACAAACAGGCCCACTTCGATTATGAAAAACGTTTTAAAACTGATCAATGTCACCAAAGAATTTTCTCAAGGTGATCAAAAAATCTCAGCAATTAAAGGCATTAATTTAGAAATAAAAAAAGGCGAATTAGTTGCTTTAATTGGACCTTCTGGGTCAGGCAAAACCACCCTTTTGCAAATTGCCGGATTGCTTGATGGTGCAACTTCGGGACAAGTTTTTATTAATGAAATCGACGCCTCAAAAGCTGACGACAAAGCCCGCACCGAAATCAGAAAAAATCACGTTGGATTTGTTTATCAATTTCACCATTTGTTGCCAGAATTTTCGGCGCTAGAAAATGTTGCTTTGCCACTTTTGATTCAGAGAAAAAGCAAGAAAGATTCTTTTGCTGCAGCTGAGAAAATTCTGCACGAAGTTGGTCTAGCCGATCGCCTAAATCACAAACCCGCTGAATTATCTGGCGGCCAACAACAACGCGTCGCCTTGGCTCGCGCCTTAGTTTCAAAGCCTTCACTAATTTTAGCGGATGAACCAACGGGAAATTTGGACTCGGATTTAGCCGAAAAAATCTTCGCACTTTTGCAAAGTTTAGTAAAAAATTACGAGATCGGCTGCTTGGTAGTTACGCATAATTTGGAACTAACCAAAAAAGCTGACCGAGTTGTTACTATCAAGGACGGAGCGATAAAATAATAAATTTCCACAGGCCTGTGGAAATTTGAAATTAACTTAGAAATACCACTTATTCACTCTCGGTGTCACCCCGTCTTCACGACGG
>CAIUFU010000202.1 GCA_903898475.1 uncultured Alphaproteobacteria bacterium
GGGCGTAATTCTTCCTTACCCTTTTTTTCAACAACTTCTGTTTTTAGGTGTTTGGATCGGTAGTCTGAGAGAGACATTTCGGGTTTGTCGTCAGAAGATCGTAATACCGGTTCTGTTTGATCAACACTTTGAACCGACCTTGAAGTTTCAGCATATTTTAAAAGTTTTGGCGGAAATTTTGAGAATTTAGTTACGCCATTTTCGGTGCTAATTATTGTGGCTGCTCTTTCAAATTCTTGGGTGGTGGATTGCAGTCTTAAAGCATCTTTGGTCATTGCGAAGGCGTGAGTAGCACATCGTCCATCAACTTGCAGCATACTACTGCCATTTGGGTAAAATACGTTTAACTGCGGAATTTCTATCATCGCCTTGGAGTAAAAATGATCTTCCTTTTCTGGTGGCGATGGATCAAGTGATACTAAAGATTTTCTGTCGCCAGATTTTTCAAAAACATTTCCCACATTGTGGCAGGTGCCATAATGAATTACGCCAAATTGAAAGTTATCGTCAGGCTTATTGTTTACAAAATCCATTATCTCGGCGCAGCCAGTTTCTTCAGTAGTAATGGCAATTTTTATGCCATATTTCAGCTTGTAATATTCGGCCAAAATTAAAGCGCCTTCAAAGGTTGGTGATTGTGAATTGTAAGTTTGGGTGACTATGTTTTCTGAGTCTTCCTCAAGATAAGCTTTATTTATTGAGAGGGTTGAAAAAAGTGATGAGTGCAGCTTCTGCTCTTTGATAAAATCTGCAATTTAAGCTCTTTTAAATTCGTCTTCGATAGTCATTAAAGCGGTTTTTCCATCGGAATTGATGGCTGATTCATCGGCTTTATTGCGCAATAGAAATGCTATCATTTCCAGATCCATTCTGGCGGTGGCAATCATGAAAGCAGTATTGCCTTTAGTGTCTCTAGCTTCAATCTCAGCTTTTGGTAAAAGCATTAGCGCATTTTCAATCTCTCCTAATTCGACAGCGACCATAAAAGCGGTTTTGCCTTCAGCATCTCTCGCATTAGCATCGGCGTCTCTATCAATAAGGTGGGGGATGAATTTTTTATTTCCTGTTTTAACCGCATTGATCAAGGCTTGGCCTTTATCGCCATTATTTTCGGCAATAAATTTATTAAGCTGAATTTGCGTTTCCAAAAGATCGATCATTTCTGAGTCATTATTCTCAATTGCAATGTCCATTGCGGTTTGTCCGGCTGTATTTACAGCATTAATATCTGCGCCAAAGCAATTGAGAAACATTGATGCTATTAGAGGTTTCTTGTTACTAAAGGCGGCCAGCAAAAGGGTTTGTCCAGTTTCATCTATGGCATTAATCTGATCCATATTATTCGTTAGAAACCTTTTTAACTGTATTAAGCCTTTGGTTTTAATGATTTCAAAAATTGCAGAGGTCGTCATGATGATTTCAGTTCAGTTTCTGTGTTAAATTTTTAGCAGAAATTTTTTTGCTTTGATCTCGACAAAATGATAGAAAAAGCTCTCTATTGCTAGGTTTAGAAGCAGCATTGTGCCAACCAAAACAAAATACAATCCCATGTATCCGCTAAATTACATCGAGCCGGTTTTTCGGCCGCCCAGTGAATGGAAATCTCTAATTCTGCAAGTCACCAACGGTTGCTCGTGGAATAAATGCAGCTTTTGCGACATGTATAAAGATGAGCAAAAGCGCTTTCAGCCCAAAGCAATTGACGAAATTGAGCAAGAGCTGAAGTTTTTGTCGCAAAATCATTTTCCCGTCTCAAGAGTTTTTCTCGCCGATGGTGATGCCACCAGTCTTTCGATGCGAAGGCTTAAAGAAATTTTGCAGCTGATTAATAAATATTATCCAAACCTGCGGCGCGTTTCGTCTTATTGCTTGCCGCGCAACTTGTTAAATAAATCGGTTGCGGATTTGCAAGAGTTGCAAGAATTGGGTTTAAAAATTTTGTATGTCGGCTGCGAAAGTGGCGACAATGAGGTGCTTGGTTTGATTGAAAAAGGCGAAACTTTTGACTCGTCTTTGCAGGCTTTGCAGAAAATAAAAGCCGCGGGGATTAAAAGTTCGGTGATGATTTTAAATGGTTTGGGTGGCGTAAAATACAGCACGCAACACGCGCTGGCTTCGGCAGAATTAATGAATCAAGCGCAGCCCGAATATCTTTCAACTTTGGTGCCCGAATTTCCTTTGGGATCCGAGCGTTTTGAAAAAAGTTTTAAGGGCGAGTGGCAAGAGCTCAGCAGGCTTGAGCTGTTTAAAGAAATGAAGCTGTTGATGGAAAATCTGAACTTAAATAAAACAATATTTCGCAGCGATCACGCTTCAAACCACTTGGTTTTGAAAGGCGTGCTCGGGCGTGATAAAGCAAGAATCAGCGCTGAGATTGATTTGGCGATTGAGCA
>CAIUFU010000203.1 GCA_903898475.1 uncultured Alphaproteobacteria bacterium
GGGGTCCAGTCAACGCACTCAATAAATCAGTCTAACAAAATGATCTGATTAATTTCAAATTTTAATTAAGAAAAATGCCTGAACTTCCTGAAGTAGAAACTGTGCGTCGCGGCCTTGAAGGTTTATCGAATAAAAAAATCACCCAAGTTTTTCGCTCAGATAAAAAAATGCGAATTGAATCAAGCCTTGATTTACAAGGTCTTGCTGGCGCAAAAGTTTTAAATGTCGGCCGACGCGCACGCTATTTAATCATCGATTTCGACAATAAAAAAAGCCTGATTTTGCATTTAGGAATGAGTGGCAAAGTCACGCTCGAATCACAATTCAAGCAGTTAAAACACGATCACCTCGCCTGCAAATTTAATGATAATTCTTGGCTAGTTTTCAACGACGCGCGCCGTTTTGGTTTTATTGATTTGGTTGAAACTAAAAATCTAAAAACCCACAAGATGCTTGCATCTCTTGGGCCCGAACCTCTTTCAGATCAGTTTGATTTTACCGATCTCAAGCCAAAATTAAGCGGCAAAAAAATGAATATCAAAACCGCCATGATGGATAATCAAATCGTTGTCGGCGTTGGAAATATCTACATTAGCGAATCGCTTTTTGATTCAAAAATTTCACCACTGCGCGACGCCGCATCTCTAAAAGACGCCGAAATAAAAAAACTAATCGCCTCAATTAAAAAAATCATTGCCCAAGCCATTGAATTAGGTGGCTCGTCAATTTCAGATTACGTTAACGCCAAAGGTGATTTGGGTTATTTTCAAAACAGTCACAAAGTTTACGCCCGCGAAAAGCAAAACTGTTTGCTTTGTAAGAATTTAATCAAAAAGATAAAACAGAACGGGCGCTCAAGCTTTTATTGTCCTCAATGCCAACATTAACCTATGAAAAAATTTCTCACGCTTCTTTCGCTTTCTTTTTTGTTATTTTCTTGCGCGACAAAAACTCCATCAGTGATAAATCCAGTTGCCACAAACCAACCGCCCGCCAACGGTCACGATGATAATGCGATCATGGCTGAAAAAGTTTCAGAAGATTTTGTGCAAGGCAGCGAGGATATTCCGCTTTTAGTTGAAATGGAGAAAATGTTTGATGAAGGCTTAGGCTTTGATTCACCAGCTGGCAGCATTATGTCTTCGAGCTACGAAACAAAAATTAGCTTAGAAAGAGTGAGAAATTTTTATGCAAAAACTCTGCCGCAAATGGGTTGGAAGTTGGTGAAAAAAGATGAGAAAAAATCAGTGTTTAAGCGCGAAAATGAAAAGCTAGAAATCGAATTTGCCATTCAAAACAACAAGAATGTTGCGAAGTTTTTTATCTCTTCAACACTCTAGAAAGCTAGATCATTTTAGTATTTCCGTAATCAACATCACGGTGATATTTTCTCTTGGTAAATGCCAAGATCAGACCAAAACAAATCGCCATCGAAATCATCGAAGATCCGCCATAACTAATGAATGGCAAAGTCATACCTTTAGTTGGTAACAGTTTCAAACTCACGCCAATATTCACCACCACTTGCATGGTGAATTGCATCATCAATCCACACAAAGCTAGATAAACAAACATATCCTCTTCATCCAACGCCCGCTTGACGATACGCGTGATTAAATAAGCAAAAATAATCACGATTATCGAGCAAGAAATAATCCCATATTCTTCACCAACCACAGCAAAAATAAAATCAGTGTGAGCATCTGGAATAAATTTTTTCAC
>CAIUFU010000204.1 GCA_903898475.1 uncultured Alphaproteobacteria bacterium
CTCATTTTAGTTTTTGCCCAAGGACGATAAATTCCGAGAGTAATTATTTGTAAAAACAGGTTTACGATCCAAATCTTAAAAACCTCTAAGCCTTTACCGATGTAATCTAAATTCATGTTTGTGATTTTTTAATTAACGAAATTTCCAAATAAATTTTTGTCGAGGCGGGAGTTAATAGGTTTAGCTTTTTTTAGTTGCAATTTTTTTGGGAGATTAGCGACTTAAGAAGTGATAGTGGGTTTTTCTACAACTCATTCAAGAACACTAAAGCATCGAAGGACAGCAAGTTGACAGAGCAAAACTTGAGAGAGCAAGACTGGATTTGCAATCCCGTCTTAAAGTTCATGCCTAATTTTAAATCTGAATTTTTTCTTGATGAAGACTGAAAGTAAGGACGGGGTTACAAACCCCGTCCTGCTGATGGTCTTAAACTCGGTATTTACAAAGCCAAACTCAAGAGATCCTCGGACACTAGAGCGTCCAAGGATGACGTGTGTGTTAGTAAAGATTATTTACAACGCCGCTCTAGCCGCCGCTAATCTTGCAATAGGCACGCGGTAAGGTGAGCAGCTCACGTAGTTCAAGCCAACTTTGTGGCAGAATTCGATTGAAGCTGGGTTGCCGCCGTGTTCGCCGCAGATTCCTAGTTTGATGTCTTTTCTGGTCGACTTGCCTTTTACGGTTGCGATTTTGATTAACTCGCCAACGCCTTCTTGGTCTAGTTCGGCGAATGGGTCTTTTTCTAGGATTCCGGCTTTTTGGTAGTGGCCTAAAAAGTTGGCGGAGTCGTCGCGAGACAATCCGAAAGTAGTTTGAGTTAAGTCGTTGGTTCCGAAGCTGAAGAATTCCGCTTCATTTGCAATTTGGTCGGCGATCAAAGCAGCTCTAGGAAGCTCGATCATCGTGCCGACCATGTAGTTCAATTTTGCGCCGGTTTCTTTTTCAACATTTGCTTCAGTTGTAACGATTAGCTCTTTCAAAATTTGCAACTCTTTGCGGGTTGCAACCAAAGGAACCATGATTTCTAAAAGCACGTCTTTGCCGGTTTCTTTTTTAACAATTCCAGCAGCTTCAAAAATTGCACGCGCCTGCATTTCGTAAATTTCTGGGTAAGAAATTCCTAAGCGGCAACCGCGATGGCCCAACATTGGGTTTTGTTCTTGCAGCTGGTGGGTTCTGTGTTTTACGTAACTAACATCAACGCCCACAGCTTTTGCAACTTCAGCAATTTCGCTGTCTTTGTGTGGCAAAAATTCGTGCAAAGGTGGATCAAGCAAACGAATTGTAACAGGCAATCCGGCCATGATTTTAAATATCTCAACAAAATCTTTACGCTGCATCGGAAGCAATTTCGCCAAGGCTTTTTTTCTGCCTTCAAGCTCTTCCGCCAAAATCATTTCGCGCACCGCAATGATGCGATCTTCGCTGAAAAACATGTGCTCAGTTCTGCACAGGCCAATTCCTTCAGCGCCGAAATCGCGCGCAACTTGACAATCAAGTGGTGTTTCAGCGTTAGTGCGAATTTTAAGCACCCTCACCTCGTCAGCCCATTTCATGATTCTTTGAAAATCTTCTGAAAGATTTGCTTTCAAAGTTGGTACTTCACCAAGAATTACATCACCCGTTGAACCGTTGATGGTAATAGTGTCTCCCTCTTTAACTTTAACGCCACCGGCGGTGAAAAAATTTCCAGCGTGATCAACGTGAAGTCCAGCTGCACCAGAAACGCAAGGCGTTCCCATGCCGCGCGCAACAACTGCTGCGTGAGATGTCATGCCGCCGCGAGCGGTTAGAATTCCTTGCGAAACGTGCATGCCTTTGATGTCTTCAGGGCTGGTTTCAACGCGAACCAAAATAACTTTTCCGCCATTTTCAGATCTTTTTTCAGCTTCTGCGGAAGAGAACACAACAATACCAGAAGCGGCGCCGGGAGATGCCGGAAGACCTTTAGCAATAATTTGAACTTTGGCTTTTGGATCAAGAGTTGGGTGCAAAAGTTGATCCAAACTTGCTGGATCAATTCTCATCAAAGCTTCTTTTTCGCTGATTAATTTTTCGTCAACCATGTCGACAGCAATTTTCACCGCAGCATGCGCCGTGCGTTTGCCGTTGCGGGTTTGTAGCATCCACAGTTTTTTGTTTTGCACGGTGAATTCGATGTCTTGCATGTCGCGATAATGCAGCTCAAGCGTTTTGTAAATTTTCACCAATTCGGCAAAAACCTCTGGCATGGTTTCTTCCATTGAAGGCAGAGTTGATCCCAACTGATCTTTTCCAGAAATTGTAATTGATTGCGGCGTGCGAATTCCGGCCACCACATCTTCGCCTTGAGCGTTGATTAAATATTCACCGTAAAGTTCTTTAGTGCCGGTTGACGGGTTGCGGGTAAATGCAACACCTGTTGCCGAAGTGTCTCCCATATTTCCAAACACCATTGATTGCACGCTAACTGCGGTGCCCCAAGCGGCAGGAATATTGTTGAGTTCGCGATAAACAATGGCGCGCTCATTCATCCAAGAAGCAAAAACTGCTTCAACCGCGCCCCAAAGCTGTTCATTCACGTCTTGCGGAAATTCACGGCCTAATTCTTCTTTCACTTTAGCTTTGAAAAGCGCCACGATTTCTTCGAGGTTTTCGCAAGTCAAATCAGTGTCAGCGCTCGCGCCAAATTCATGTTTTTTCTCATCCAAAATCACTTCGAAATTGTAGTGATCCACGCCCAAAACTACATCCGAATACATTTGAATAAAACGGCGGTAAGAGTCGAAAGCGAAACGGCGATTGTTACTTTTTTCTGCAAGACCCAAAACTGTCTTGTCATTTAGACCCAAATTCAAAACCGTATCCATCATTCCAGGCATTGAAGCTCTAGCTCCCGAGCGCACTGAGAAAAGCAATGGGTTTTTTTCATTACCAAATTGTGAACCAATTTTTTCTTCAACGCCTCGAAGCGCCGCTTCAACTTGCTGCTTTAATTCAGCCGGAAATTTTTTTCCGTTCTTGTAATAAAAATCGCAAAATTCTGTTGTGATTGTAAGCCCCGGTGGCACCGGCAAGCCCATCTTCGACATTTCAGCAAGGTTGGCACCTTTGCCACCCAAAAGATTTTTCATCGAAGCATCGCCGTCAGATTTACCGTCGCCGAAGGAATAAACAAATTTTTGCGTAGTCATTTTTTTTAAAATTAATTAAGAAACTCAAAGTCATGCTGAGCCTGTCGAAGCATGATTCAGGGCCGTGCC
>CAIUFU010000205.1 GCA_903898475.1 uncultured Alphaproteobacteria bacterium
CTGGTGCTTGGGGGCGCGCACAAACATGGTGAAACAATGAACAGATTTAAACGAATTTTCGGATACTTGTTATTAGTTGCCAGTGGTTGCATTTTCTCGTTAGCATCAATGGCAAATGGGAAGTCATTAAAAAATATTCAAAACTCAGTATCGACGATCAGTTTTTTTACCTTTTGAACACCTTGATTTTTTACTGGAAATTTTACTTCGCCAATTACTCCAAACTCACCACAGAGAGTTACAATTATTTCACCACCAAACTTTGGGTCGCCTCACTTTTGCCCTACACTTTACTAATGACATTGGGCTGGGTTTTCCGAGCTCCAATCATGGATTGGCGTCCATTTAAAAAACCAGAATCAATCCACGGCGACTCGAGATGGGCCACCATGAAAGATGTCAAAAAAATGGGATTGCGCTCCAAAACCGGTATTTTGCTTGGCAAATTCAACAATAAATTTCTCGTCGCCGACGGCTACCAACATATCTTGCTCTTTGCGCCAACAGGGTCGGGTAAAGGTGTGGGCTTCGTAATTCCAAATCTACTTTTCTGGCAAGATTCCGTAATCATTCACGATATTAAACTGGAAAACTACGAGCTGACGTCAGGCTGGCGCAAAAAGAATTTTAAACAAAAAGTTATTTTGTGGAACCCTGCGGACCCTGACGGAATCTCGCACTGCTACAACCCGATGGATTGGATCAGTAAAAAACCCGGAAAAATGGTGGATGACGTGCAGAAAATTTGTAACTTTCTTTTGCCGGAACAGGAGTTTTGGCAAAACGAAGCGCGCGCGCTTTTAACCGGAATTATGCTTTATCTGGTGGTTGCAGAAGACAAGCCGGCAACGCTTGGCGAGGTGGTTAGAACTTTGCGTAACGACGACGTGGTTTATAATTTGGCGGTTGTTTTAGATACGATGGGTAAAAAAATTCACCCCGTTTCTTACATGAATATCGCCTCTTACCTGCAAAAACCCGACAAAGAGCGCGGCTCGGTGACCTCAACTGCCAACTCATCTCTCGAGCTTTGGGCCAACCCGCTAATCGACACCACAACTGCCACTTCTGATTTCAACCTTCACGAATTTAAAATCACTCCACACACCGCATATATTGGTTTGACGCCAGATAACATCACACGTTTGAAGCCTTTGATGAATATGTTTTACCAACAAGCCGCAGCTTTCTTCACGGCAAAAATGCCGCAGCCTCATGAAAAATTTGGCGTGTTAATGCTGATGGACGAGTTTCCAACTTTAGGAAAAATGGAGCAGTTTCAGGCTGGTATCGCCTACTTCCGCGGTTATCGCGTACGTTTGTTTTTGATTATTCAAGATACCGAGCAGCTGAAGGGAATTTACGAAGAAAGCGGCATGAACTCATTTCTTTCTAACTCAACTTACCGCATCACTTTCGCCGCCAACAACATGGAAACTGCCAATCTAATTTCGCAACTTTTGGGCAACAAAACCGCGCAGCAAATTTCTTACAACAAACCGAAATATCTCGATTTAAACCCAGGTGCTCGTTCTTTGCACGTTTCCGAAACCCAGCGCGCACTGCTTCTACCGCAAGAAGTAATTCAGTTGCCGCGCGAAGAAGAAATTATTTTGATCGAGTCACAGCCAGCAATTAAGGCGAAAAAGATTTTCTACTTTAAAGAAAAATTCTTCACCTCACGACTCTTGAAAAAAACCGATATTCCAAAACAAGCGCCTTACATGCCAGATCACACGAAGAATAAATCATCGAAAGGCGATGGTGCGAAAGATGCGGCAGCTCCTGCTGATAAGGATGGTGGCTCTACGGGTACAATTGATGGCTAGGTTTTTTAGAGTAAAACGCGGTGTCATGCTGAGCCTGTCGAAGCATGATTCTGGACACGGACTTGAATCAGGCTTCGACAGGCTCAGCATGACATTGGGGGCGTTTGTCTTTGTAATTGCTTTTCTCCTCCCCCTCAACTCCCACGCCGGCACAAACATCGCAATCACCAGCTGGCAAGAAAACACCAACTTAAATTCTGTCGGAAAAATCTCAGAAATTCTCGCCCAAGGACGGGTCAGAAATTTAGGCAAAAACCAAGCCATGACTTCTTTTTCCATCGGCTTTGATCCTCGCCGCAATATTAAAATCACTGACGTAATTTGTGACGGCAAAGATGCAGCATTCGTCTTTGAAAACCATTCGTTAAAAATTAAATTCACCAAAGAAAAAACTAACGGCGACAATTTTTTGATCTATTTCGCTTACGACGAAAAATACAACAAAGTCGATAAATTTTTAAGACAGGAAATTATTGAGATCCCTGCTTTTGCTGCAGGAGCCGAGTCAAAAGTCATCCTTAATTTTCCCGGATATTTAGAATCAGCAACCCTCAATTCCAAGGTCACTAAAGAAGCCAACAGCTTTGTTTACAGCAATGTGGTACCGGTAGAAGGAGTGCGCGAAATGATCAAATTAACCCCAGCGCAAAATGTTTGGGACATCGCGATAAAAGCCAAAATCACTGCCACTAAAGGCCTCAATAACGCCACGGTTTTTCTGCCAACTTATTTTCAAAATGGCGGTCAGAAAGCTAACAACACTAATATCGTATCGAGCACGCAACCAATCAAACAAGGATCTGACAGCAATCAAAGCATCTTAAAATTCAAAACCGACAATCGCACCATTGTCATCGAAAGCAAAGCACGCATCACTACCGGAAAAAATAATCGCATCGCGATTAACCGCACTCCCACCGACTATCTCAAAGTCAGCGATGATGATCAGGCCTTACTTGCACCAATTGTCGAGCGCATTAAACGCGACATCAGATATCGCGATTTACCACTTTACGCCAAGATCGGCAAATATGTTCACGAGCTAATCCGCTATGACGCCAGCTATACCGGCAAACTGCCAAAAATTAATGAGATTTTAAAAAACCCCGTCGGAGTCTGCAGCGAATATTCCGCTCTCTACAACGCTTTGTCACGCGTTGCCGGAATTCCCTCAATCAATGTTGATGGTGCAGCCTGCGGCGAATATGACAAATGCATGGGCCACGCGTGGAACATCATTTATTACAACGGCACTTGGATGGATGTTGATCCGACTTGGGACTTGATGTCTGGCTCGGTTTCTTCTTCTCACGTTTACTTCAACGATAATGGCAAAGGTGGCGTGACCGTGCAATATTTTGATGAGAAAGAATCCGTGGCCTCAACCATGGATTTTGAGATGAAAAATGCGCTGTAGAAATTCTCAACTTTGTACTTGATAACAAAATAAGTGGCTGCTTGTCTGATTTTTAGACGATTTAACTCGTCAATATTTTATAAACTTTCTAGAGCTTTATGTCTAAGAACCCGTCCTAAGTCTTTGACTTATTAAAAATCCTGAGCCAATCCTTTGTCATCAATAACAAGGGAGGTTCATGAACAAGAAAAAATATC
>CAIUFU010000206.1 GCA_903898475.1 uncultured Alphaproteobacteria bacterium
AAAAAGATCGCGCAAAATTTCGTGATTAAAAATCATGGTGTGATTAATGCCGGAAGTTCCTTGAAATTCGCTGCGTAGATTTTTCATCGTCAATTCGGGCAACATTTTTTCGGTGTGCTTAGCAACACGCTCGTCAAAATCAGAGCGTAGTGGATTTTCATCTTTGCTGGTGTGGTAAAGAGCGCGACCATCACAATCGAGCATTTTAACGCGACGGAAAAAAACCGTGTCGCTGTCGAGAACCAAAACATTTTCGCTAATATTTGGAATTACGAGTGGTGCGTAAAATTTGAGCAATTGTTGAAAATACCAACCGCAAGTGCTGCCAACATAGCTTTGCACCAGCTCGATAGAAAAAGGAAAAAGCGCCTCATCAAACCATTCGGCATTTTCACTGTAGCGCTCTTTTGAAATCACGATGATGCGGCCCGCTCCAACGATTTTTTTCTTGGCGGCCTCAATGCAATATTCGAGAATTTGCAGATCTTTTTTATGGGTCGGAATGACGATGTCGATTGATTGCTGAGGTGTCTTCATCAGATAGCTTGTGCGAATTGAAAGGGGAATAAGTCGGCACAATTAATGTCTGAAATAAAAATGGAATCTTATTTGTTGGGTAAATTTTTCTTGCAAAAACCCAAGCCCTTCATAAGTTGCCCGCCCCTTTTGTTAAAATTTTCTTCGAAATACAAGAAATCCAAACAATTGAAAATTTCGGGATCATAGCTCAGTTGGTTAGAGCAGGATGCTCATAACGTCTTGGTCATAGGTTCGAGTCCTATTGATCCCACCAGCCTTCGCTCTTACGAGCTTCGGCTGGCAGGCCAGCTTTCTTTGTAAAATGAGGAGGCGCTTGCCCGCCATAGCTTTAGCGACGGCGGGGGCTTTCGAGTTCAGCGTCTTGCTGACACTCTCGGTTGCGACCCTTAAAAGTCTGTGGCCTCTGGTTCTTGGGTTACGGCTTTCTACCCTTGAATCTGCTTACTAATCTTAAATGAGAAAATGATATGCCAAAAATGAAAACAAACAGTAGCGCCAAGAAGCGATTCAAGGTTAGCGGCACTGGGAAAATCCTTCACAAGCAGGCTGGAAAACGACACAACTTGGGCAAAAAAAGCCAAAGTCGTATCAGAAAATTGCGTAACCAAGCAGTTCTTTCACCGGGCCATTCAGCTAGCGTTTTGAAATTCAAAATGCCTTACAGCCGATAATTAAAATATTTAAAAGGAGTTCCCATGAGTCGTGTAAAAAGAGGCGTCACTAAGCGCGCTAGACACAAAAAAATCTTGAAAATGGCAAAAGGCTATCGTGGCCGCGCTAAAAACTGTTACCGTATTGCAATCGAAAAAGTTGAAAAAGCTTTGCAATATGCTTACCGCGATCGTCGTGTTAAAAAAAGAGACTTCCGTGCTCTTTGGATTCAACGCATCAACGCAGCTGTGCGTGAGCAAGGTTTGATCTATTCAAAATTCATTAGCGGTTTGAAAAACGCTAATATCGATTTGGATCGTAAAGTTCTTTCTGATCTTGCAATTCGCGAGCCAGAAACTTTCGCTAAAATCGTTGAAAAAGCTAAAGCCGCTTTAAAAGCTTAGTTCTTCTACAAGTAAGGGCGGGAGTTTTCTTCCGCCCAAACCTCCTCCCTCCCAAATGAAACTCTACAGCGCCCTCATCAAAAAAAATAAAGAAGGAAAAATCGCAGACATCGTCTTGCTTAAAGAAGGTTTTTCTTTTTTTGCATTTTTATTCGGGCCTTTCTGGTTCCTGTATCACAAGATGTGGCAAGAATTTTTGCTGCTGCTTGCCATCAATGTCGCCTTTGCAATTTTTGGTGAAATCACCTCAGGTGGCGACAAGATTTTTCTAGAAATTGCTCTAGCTTTTACCGTCGCACTAAATGCCAATTACTGGTTTTGCGAACATTTAAAGAAAAGAAATTACGAATTTGTCGGGCTGGTTTTTGGCTCAGATTTTGCCAATGCCAAATTGCGTTTTGTACAAAATTTATCGGCTGACATCAGCGCTTTTGATGACTCAATTTTAAACCCCAAACTTCACCGCAAAATGATGAAATTGCAAAATCCCAAAAAGCGGTTCTTTGCATGAAAACAGTAATAATTGATTACGGCGCCGGCAATGTTGAGTCGGTTGTAAACGCTCTGCGCAGCGCTTGCGGCAATGATGAAATTCTTGTCTCAAATAAAATTTCCGACATCAGATCGGCAAATCATTTAATCCTTCCGGGCGTTGGTGCTTTTGGCGATTGCATGGCTGGCTTAAAATCAATCGAAGGCTTAATTCCTGAAATCAGAAAACAAGTTTTGTCCGAGAAAAAACCATTCCTTGGAATTTGTGTTGGCATGCAAGTATTGGCGTCAGTTGGTCATGAAAATGGCGAGCATCAAGGTCTCGGTTTTATCACTGGCAAAGTTGAAAAAATCGCTGCTTGCGAAGGTTTAAAAATTCCGCATATGGGCTGGAATGAAATCATCTTAAAAACCGAGCACCCAGTTTTAAAAGGTATCAAAGACGGCGAGCATTTTTATTTCGCCAATTCTTACCACTTCATTTGCCAAAATGAGCATAATGTTTTAGCGCAGGTGGAATACGGTTCCAAGATGAGCGTGGTGATTGCCAAAGATAATATTTTTGGCGCGCAGTTTCACCCCGAAAAAAGTGGTGAGGCTGGATTAAAATTGCTCAAAAATTTTCTTAACTGGCGCCCGTAAAGCTTCGATGTCATCCTGAGCTTGTCGAAGGATGATTCAAGCCCGTGCCCAGAATCATCCTTCGACAAGCTCAGGATGACATCGAGTATAATTCTTTTTGTCCCATGAAAATCTCTCGCTTCATGTCTGAGGCCTTATTTAATCAGGCTTCTGGCTATTACCGCACCAAAAATCCCATTGGAAAAAACTCTGATTTTATCACCGCTCCCGAAATCTCTCAGACTTTTGGCGAAATTCTCGCTGTCTATTTTTTACAAATCGCTGCCACCAAAAAATCCAAAATCGCTTTTGTCGAAATGGGTGCCGGAAAAGGCACTTTGTTTTTCGACATTCTAAATTCGATCAAAAAGCTCGCCGTAAAAAAAATCCCTGAGGCGCTTGATTTTCTTGAGCGCAGCACTTTTCACATTTTAGAAATCGGCGAAGTTTTGCGTGAAGTACAGCAAAAAAATCTCGCAGAATTTTCGGTTACGTGGCATGAAAATTTTGAAAATTTTTTAGCGCAAAACCACAGCCAAGAAATTTTCTTTTTAAGCAACGAGCTATTTGACTGCTTTCCCATCGATCAATTTGTGCTGACAGAAATTGGCTGGCGCGAGAGAATTGTCAGCGGCAAAGATTTTGCGCTCGCGCCTTTTAACAAAGAAATTCATAATTTTGTTGAAAAAGAAATCGCCTCTCTCGCCCCAATCGGCGCGGTTTTTGAGTTTAGCGAGGCGGCCAGAAATTTTATGGCGCAGCTTTGTGAGGCCTTGAAAAAACAAGGCGGCATCGCCATTAACATTGATTACGGTTACATCAAAAACGAATTTGCTAACACGTTGCAGGCGCTAAAAAATCACCAAAAATGCAGTCCGCTAGAAAATGTCGGTGAGGCTGATATCACGGCGCTGGTTGATTTTGCGGCTCTTGAAAAAATCACTAAAAATCACGGCCTAAATTCTTCGCTAATCACGCAGGCGCAATTTTTACAAGGCCTTGGCATTGAAGAGCGCCGCAAACAATTGCTTGCAAAAAATCCTGAAAAAACCGTAGAAATCAACTCCGCTATTGACCGTTTGATTGGCGCAGATCAAATGGGCGACCTCTTCAAATGCCTCATCATCTGGTAGTAAATAATGAAAGAAATTAACGAAATAAAAACTAGCGAGACTCTTGCTGTTTCTTACGATTTTGGTGAACGTCACGATTTTCAAATCGAAGAAATCTTGGCGCTTTTCGCTTTGCCTTTTAACGATTTGATTTTCAAAGCGGCCGAAATTCACCGCAAATTTCACGATCCAAACAAAGTTCAAATTAGCACTTTGCTTAGCATAAAAACCGGCTCTTGCCCAGAAAATTGCAAATATTGTCCGCAATCAGCGCACTACAATACTGGCCTTGAAAAAGAGTCTTTGATGGAAATGTCAAAAATTTTAGAAGCGGCAAATGCGGCGAAAGATGCAGGTGCATCAAGGTTTTGCATGGGCGCGGCTTGGCGCAATTTGCACGATCGCGACGTTGAAAAAATTTGCGCTATTGTTGACGGAGTTAAAAAAACCGGTCTTGAAACTTGCATGACGCTCGGAATGTTAACTGACGCGCAAAGCAAGAAACTAAAGGAAGCAGGCCTTGATTACTACAATCACAATATCGACACCTCGCCAGAATTTTATTCAGAAATTATCACCACCAGAAGTTTTGAAGATCGCCTAAATACTCTAAAAAATGTGCGCGAAGCTGGCTTAAATGTTTGCTCTGGCGGCATTGTCGGTATGGGAGAAAAGTTAGAAGATCGCGCTAAAATGTTAATTATTTTGGCAAATTTGCCACAGCATCCGCAGTCTGTGCCAATTAACATGTTGGTAAAAGTTGCCGGCACGCCGATGGATAAAATCGAAGAGCTCGATCAATTCGAATTCATTCGCACCATTGCAGTTGCCAGAATCATGATGCCGAAGTCTGTCGTGCGCTTGTCTGCAGGTCGCGAAAATATGAATGAACAAACTCAGGCTTTGTGTTTCTTGGCTGGAGCCAACTCAATTTTCTACGGCGAGAAATTGCTAACCACGGCAAATCCAGAAATGGAGCGTGATCAAAACCTATTTAAAAAACTCGGAATCAATCCTCTTTAACTAAAAAACGGAATAAATATGTCAAATATCGAAGCAAAATTAACAGCACTTGGAATCACTCTGCCAACCCCAGCAGCACCAGTTGCGAACTATGTTGGGTTTGTAAAATCTGGTAACCAAGTTTTTGTTTCGGGGCAGTTGCCGTTTGAAGCAGGTAAGTTGCAATTTGTGGGAAAAGTTGGTGCGGAAATTTCTGCTGATGACGCCAAAAAAGCGGCGCGTCTTTGTGCGATTGGAATTTTGGCACAGTTGAAAGTTGCCTGCGACGGCGATCTTGAGCGCGTGGTAAAATGCGTGAAGTTAGGAATTTTTGTTAATGGTGTTGCTGATTTCAAAGATCATCCAGCTGTTGCCAATGGCGCTTCGGATTTGATGGTTGAAGTTTTGGGCGATGCTGGAAAACACGCGCGCGCTGCGGTTGGATCTGGTTCTTTGCCTTTTGGTGTTTCGGTGGAAGTTGATGCGATTTTTGAGATTAAATAGGTTTTAAAATATGAAAAAGGCGGCAGCTTTCTGTGCAAAGTTGCCGCCTTTTTTTGCGCCCAAACTTCTCTCAACCTGAGGCTGGACACTCCGTCCACAAGTTCATTTTCTTACTAAATGTTTATGCGATTTGTTTAATCCAAGTCGCAAAGTCAGAGATCTTCTGCGGAACATTTTTCTGTTTTTGTTGCAGCAAAAAATATCCGTAATTGCTTTTGAAATTATCTTTAAAGCACAGCACCAACTCTTTATTTTCCAGCTCTTGCTTGATTAAAAACTCTGGCACTAAACCAATCCCCAGTCCGTTTTTCGCCGCTTCAATCAACATAAAAAAATGTTCGAAGCTGTTGCTGCAATTGACCGGAGCTTTTTTCAAACCCAAAAAATCCAAATATTTTTGCCACATTTGCGGGCGGTAAGTATGGCCCAGCAGGTTGTATTTAAGCAGATCCTTGGCGTTTTTGATTTGATGTTTTTCTTTAAATTTTGGCGAGCAAACGCAAAGCAATTTCTCGCCCATAATTTTTTTGCTCTGAAATTTTTGCCAGCTGGCTTTGTTTTTTTGCTGCGCCACGCGAATCGCTAAATCGCATCCAGCCTTGGCAAAATCAATATCTCCGTCGCCGATTTTAACTACCACGTCGTAGTTGGGAAATTTATTTTTGAAATCTTGCAAAAGCGGAATCAGCCAGCGACTGCTCATTGAAGGCAGCACGTTAATATTTAAAATTTCTTTGGCTTTGCGCGAGTTTTTCGACTTAGTAATTTTGGCACTGGCCGCTTCAATATTCTTTAGTGCGGCTTCAACTTCTTTCAAAAAAACCTTCGCCGCTTTGGTTAAATTCAAAGATTGCGCGCCGCGCTCAAAAAGCTGCAATCCCAAATAATCTTCTAGCAAAGCAATCTGTTTGCTCACAGCACCTTGCGTTAGATTCAACTCTCCCGCGGCTTTGGTGAAGCTTGGATGTTTAGCGCAAATCACAAAACATTTTAACGCTTTTAGCGGCGGCAATTTCAGGCTCATAATTTTCCTCATGAATTTTTTTCATAGTGGAGTAAGAAAATTATTGGTTTGTAAGTAAATGCAATGGACTGTTTTTTGCTTTTCGAAATCGCACTTCTTCCAACCAAAATTAATTTTAAAAATGAGCAATAAATTACAGCCCTTTCATCTGGCGATGCCGGTCAATGATTTAGAGAAAACTAGGCAATTTTACGGGGAGTTTCTAGGCTTTGAAGAGGGTCGCTCTTGTGACAAGTGGATTGATTGGAATTTTTTTGGTCACCAATTTGTGACGCATTTGCATCCACAAAAAAGTGAAACAATTACCAACGCCGTTGACGGTCACGGCGTGCCGGTGCCGCATTTTGGTGTGGTGCTGGAATGGCAGCAATGGCAAGAATTTTCGCAGCGCCTTAAGAGCCACAATGTCAAATTTGTGATTGAGCCTTACATTCGTTTCAAAGGTCAAATTGGCGAACAGGCGACAATGTTTTTCTGTGATCCAAGTGGCAATGCGCTAGAGTTCAAAGCTTTCAAAGACATCTCACAACTTTTTAGAAAATATGAATAATCTAACCGCAGAAAATATTTTTGAGGCGCACGAGCGCATTAAAGATCACATTGTAAATACACCGGTAATTTCCAGTGAAAAGCTAAGCCAAGAACTCGGCGCACAGATTTTTTTCAAAATGGAAAATCATCAAATCGCCAAGTCATTCAAGGCGCGCGGCGCTTTTAACGCGGTTTTGGCTTACAAAGAAAAACACGGAAAATTTCCCGAAAAAATTGTGGTGCAAAGTTCAGGCAATCACGCGCAAGCAATTGCTTATCTCTGCAAAAAGTTTGGTATTAAGGCTTTGATTTACATGATTACCAAAGCCTCGCCCTTGAAAATCAAGGCGGCGCGCGATTTGGGAGCTGAAGTTGTTTTGCTCGAAAAAAGATCGGAAGTAAATCGCATGGCGCAAGAAAAACAAAAAGAGGGTTACTTTTTTGTTCATCCTTCAGCCGACGCACAAGTGATTTGCGGCCAAGGAACATCGGCTTTTGAGGCGCTTAGCGAAATTGGTGAAGTTGATTTTATTTTTGCTCCTTGTGGCGGCGGCGGATTGGTTTCTGGATGTTTCTTGGCGGCGCAAAAATTGTCGCCAAAGGCTTTAACTTTTGCTTGCGAACCCTTGAATGGCAATGATGTAGCTCGGTCACTTCGCGAAGGAAAAATCGTCGAATTTTTAGACACGCCAGACACAATTGCCGACGGCGCTAGAACTTTGGCAACTTCAGAAATCTGCTTTAACTACATTAAACAAATGGCGGGAGTGCTAGAAATCTCTGAAGGCGAAATTGCCCACTGGCAGAAAAAACTCTCAGAAATTTTAGAGCAAAAAATTGAACCAACTTCTGCTTTGGCAATTGCGGGGGCTGCGCAAATTTTAAAAAGCAGAAAAGCGGCAAAAATTCTGGTGGTAATTTCGGGCGGAAATATTGAGTAACTGAATTGTGCGCACTGCGCGCAAAATTAACTTTTAGCCAGTGCTTTCAGGCCTCTGGCAAAAATATCTTAAGAAATTGTGCAGACTTGTGAAGGATCATAGGCGAGTTTTTTTAAGTCTGTTTGTGACGTTGCTGTTTCAATTGGAGGCTGACCAAGCAACCTTGCTTCGAGCAAGTTTTGCAATGTGTTTCTGGTTGCTTCATTAAAGCTTTCTGCGCTTGGTGGCAAAAAAGAAGATCCGGTGACGCGATCCAATATTTTTCCATTAGATTCGGCGTTCATCCAAGTATCTCGAACCATATATACCAATGCTTGGTCTAATGTTTCTTTGGTTAAAAGGGGACTTCGGCAAATGATTCTAATCATTGCCGGATCTGCTCTGGTAACTGCCAAATCAAGCGCAGTCATCCCATATTTATTTTTTATATTTGGATTAGCTCCGCAGTCGATAATTTTATCAACTAGTTGGTGATTGGTTTTTGTAAGTGGGCGCTCCTCAGAGTCTTTTGTTAAATATCCTTTGGCGACGGCAAGATGTAGAGCAGTATTGTGCGCAAAATAATTGTCGGTTTTATCGATTCCGATATCCAAACTATTTGCTTTGGCTAAATCTAAAAAATCCGCAGCAAAGCGGTTGGAGGCATTGGCAATTGACCAAATTAATGGCGTGTTTCCTACGTGATCTGTTGGTGCCAAGTCGAATCCGGCTTCTTGTAATATTTTAGCGAATTCAATTGATTGATCAGATTGGGCGATGAAGTGAATTAAGTGAAATTTTCGTAATGAAAAAGGAATTAGTGGATTTTGGGCCGACACAAGATCGCGAAACTCTTTTTTGGTTTGAGGCAACGGAGTAGCACCGCGTGCTCTTCTAAGGATTATCTCGGCGTTAATTACTTGCTCGCACAGGGCTTCTTTTTCGGGAGTAATATTTTCAATAAAATCGCTTAATATCTCAGCATGAGGGCGACCCGTATCTCCTCGTTGTATCTGTCTGGCGACATCTATGACCGCTCTTCTTAGCTCTCTGCGCACAATCTCAGAGGCAATCCTCTCGTCAATTAATCTAAAAACTCCGTCAGGATTTCCTGCTTTCAGAGCTTCTTCAAATTCCTCAAGCATCAATTAGGTCATTTTTTTTAAATCCCAACGCAACCAAATAAGTTTCTGACGAGCCTTTTCGGGAAGATTCTGGTTTGAAATAGCGCACGATTGAAAAGTTTTTTCTAAGCTTTTTTAAGATTTCATCCGAGCTGCCGCCTTGAAAAATTTTGCCAACGAAACATCCGCCGTCGCTTAAAATTTTTCCGGCTAAGTCCAAAGCTTCTTCCAGCAAACCAATAATTCTCATGTGATCTGTTGTGTTGTCGCCCGTGGTGTTTGCAGCCATGTCGCTTAAAACCGCGTCGCATCTGCCGCTTTTATTGTGGGGAATTTCTTTGAGGCGCGAAATAATTTTTTTTGGCGCTTCTGGTTCTAAAAAATCTTGCTGAAAAAAATTGACGCCAACTAGCGAATCAATCTCAAGCAAATCAATTGCCACCACATTGCCTTCGCCAACTTTAGTTACCGCATATTGCGACCAGCCGCCCGGTGCGGCGCCCAAATCGACAACGATTTTGCCTTTCTTGAAAATTTTAAACTTTTCATCGACTTCGATAATTTTGAAAGCAGCGCGAGACCGCCATCCTTCAAGCTTAGCGCGCTCAACGAAAGGATCGTTAATCTGGCGCAAGATCCATTTCTGTGACGATTTTTTTAGGCGTTTGGCTTTTTTTAATCTTTGAGCAACTTGAGGCATTTAATACCAAATCTAAAATTTATTAATACCAAATTGATTTGGTATTAGGGGTTCCCCGCAAAGCGGGGCGTGGCTTATGCCACGTTAAAATGAATTGGATTAAATCTTAGATTTAATCCAATTTTCTGGCTTCGTCAATCAGCATCACGGGAATTCCGTCTTTGATTGGGTAGGCCAATTTTGATTCGTGGCAAATTAGCTCACTATTTTTTTCGTCGTAAATTAGTTCGCCCTTACATAAAGGGCAGACAAGGATTTCCAGCAATTTCGGCGAGATTTTTTTTGGCATTAATTTCTTGAAAAAATTTCGAGGAAAAATACTTTGCCCCGCTTCATTTTTTAAATCAAACGCTGGTGCAACATTGGTAAAGAAAATCTCAACAATTGGCATAATCGGTGGCGGACAATTAGGTCGAATGATCTGCTTTTCAGCTCATAAAATGGGCTTTCGCACCGTGGTATTTACCGACCAAGAAAATTCACCGGCAAGTTTTGTGACAAGCAGCGTGATTGTTGCCGATTACCAAGACCAAGCAGCGCTAAAAAAATTCGCCAGTTTGGTTGATGTGGCCACTTTTGAGTTTGAGAATATTCCGGTTGCGGGTGTTGCTTTCTTGGCCTCAGAGGTTGCGGTTTTTCCAAATCCCCAAGTTTTAAAAGTTACGCAGCACCGACTTTTAGAAAAAAATTTCCTCAATTCGATTGGAGTTAAAACTGCTGAATATGCAGAAATTTTAAGCCTTGAAGACCTGCAAAAAAATCTAAAAAACTTCGGCAAAGCAATCCTAAAAACCGCTACAATGGGCTACGACGGCAAAGGACAGTTTGTTTTGAAAAATGCTGCGGACGCGGAAAATGCTTGGGCGCAAGCTAGTTCGCAGAAATTGATTTTAGAAAAATTCTGTCCTTTTGATTCAGAAATTTCAGTTGTTGTGGCGCGTTCAAAAACTGGTGAGATTTCTGCTTTTGAACCACTAACCAACATTCACAAAAACGCTATTTTGGATGAAAGTATTTATCCGGCGCAAATCTCAGAGAGCTTGAAAATAAAGGCGCAAGATGTTGCTAAAAAAATTGTTGAGCAGCTCGATTTAGTTGGAGTTTTGGCGGTGGAATTTTTTGTGATTGGCGAAGAATTATTGGTAAATGAATTAGCTCCTAGGCCGCACAATTCTGGGCATTTTTCAATGGATGCTAGTGTAACTTCGCAATTTGAACAATTGATTCGCGCGATTACCGGCTTGCCACTTGGCTCGCCAGAGTTTCATTCAAAAGGTAGAATGAAAAATCTAATTGGAAGTGAAGTGGAAAATCTGGAAAAATTTTACCAAAATAAACGCGCTAAAATTCATCTTTACGGCAAGGATAAAATCGCCGAAGGACGGAAGATGGGGCATGTGAATATTCTTAATTAAAAACTGCAAAAATGAAAAAAACAAAAGCTGTGGCGGTGAAAAAATCTCCAACAAAATCTTTGGCAAAACCAGCCACAAAAAAATCTGCGATCGAGCAACTTAAGCTAATGCCGCAAGCATCAGGCTTTCTTGGGGTTGAGGAAAAATATTTAAAATCGCCAAACGATGCGCAAGTTGTGGTGGTGCCTTTCGGTTTGGAAAAATCTGTCAGCTACGGCGGCGGTACCAAAAACGGTCCTAAAGCAATCATTAATGCCTCGCAGCAAGTTGAACTTTTTGACGAAGAATTTTGGTGTGAGCCTTTCCGTCAATATGGCGTGGTTACAATGAAGGCGCCAGAAATTGATCGCAGATCGGTGGCGAAATCTTTGGAGCAGTTGGAAAAAATCACTCAAACAATTTTAGATGCCGGAAAATTTCCGCTAATTCTTGGTGGCGAACATTCAATCACGGCGGGCTCGATTCGTCCTTTTGTGAAAAAATATCCTGACCTTGCGATTTTGCATTTTGATGCCCACGCCGATTTGCGTGACGGTTTTGATGGTGAGCATTATTCGCACGCCGCAGCGCTTCGACGTGTGATGGATAACCCGATTTCAACTTTAATTTCTTGCGGAATTCGTAATATTTCGGCGAGCGAAATTCCTTATTTGGAAGCCAATCGTCACCGCATTACAATTCACTTCGGCAAAGATCGCCGCACTTGGGATGCTAAAAAAATCGTTGAATCTTTGCGTGGTCGTCCGGTGTTTTTGACTTTTGATTTGGATGGTTTTGATTCAAGTTTGATGCAAGCAACTGGAACTCCGGAGCCAGGTGGCGTAATGTGGGAAGATGCTTTAGATATTATTCGCGAAGCCAGCAAAATTTCTAATATTGTTGGTGCGGATGTGGTGGAATTGGCGCCGGTAAAAGCGCTGCATTCTTGTGATTTTCTTTCGGCGAAATTGTGTTACAAAATTTTGTCTTATGCGTTTTTGAATAAAAAGAAGTAGTCCATTTAAACAAATCTTCCAATTCATGCTGAGCCTGTCGAAGCATGATTCTAGACGCGGGCCAGAATCATGCTTCGAAAGGCTCAGCATGAATTGGGAGTTAATTTAGGTATTTAAAATGATCAAAAAATCGGACTCTCATTTCAAAATTGATGGCGTTGAAATTAAGCGTGGGCAAAAAGCGCGCATTAATATTGACATGGGAAGTATTTACGATTTTACCGATGTGAAAATGTCGGTTGAGGTGATTCGCGGCAAAAAAGATGGTCCGACATTTTTTATTTCATCAACAATTCATGGTGACGAAATTAACGGCATTGAAATCACGCGCCGCTTGCTGGCTTCAAAAGAATTAAAAAATCTCTGCGGCACATTAATTGTGATTCCGATTGTTAATATTTTTGGTTTTAATGATCGCACACGTTATTTGCCGGATCGTCGTGATTTGAATCGCTGTTTTCCCGGATTAAAAAACGGCTCTCTGACTTCGCAATTGGCTTACAAATTCATGCAAGAAATTGTGCTAAAATCTGATTTTGGCATTGATTTGCACACGGGCGCTTTTCACCGCTGCAATTATCCGCAAATTCGCGCCGATATTTCTGATCAAGTTACTTTTGATTTAGCAAAATCTTTTGGCGCGCCTGTAGTTATCGGATCGAATTTGCGTGACGGATCGCTGCGGGCTTCTGTGACGCAAGCCAACATTCCGATGATTTTGTATGAAGTTGGTGAGGCACTGCGTTTTGATGAGGTTGGAATTACAATTGGGGTTAACGGTATTCTAAATGTAATGCGCGAGATCGGCATGATTAAAGTGAGAGTGCCAAAGAAAGCTGAGAAAAAGATTTTTGTCGCGCGCTCTAGTTCTTGGGTTCGCGCTCCTCGCAGCGGAATTCACATTGCGCACCAAAAGTTGGGCAAGCATGTTAAAAAAGGTGACGTGCTGGGTGAAATTTCTAATCCTTTCGGCGACCATAAAATCGGGGTTAAGGCTCACGAAACGGGCATTATTATTGGCATGTCAATGTTGCCTTTAACTAATAAAGGCGATGCTTTGTTTCATATCGCTAGCGAAAAATCGACGGCAAAATTTTCTAGTTCAAATCAAATGCATGAACATTTTGAAAATGTTGATCCGGTGAATATTTAAGATTCCCAAGTTGCATTTTATTTTTTCCTACATAGGTTGCCGCCCCTCTAAGCCAAGGTGCCTTCTTCAAGTAGATTTTCAGACTCAATTTTAATAAATCTCCAAATGCCAAGAGTTTCCGTCATTGCGAAAAATTACGCTAAAGCTCTGTATGTTGCTGCCAAAAAAAGCAACATCGTTGACAAAGTTTCTGGCGAGCTAGATGTCTTTAAACAGAACTTCAGCACTAGTTTTGCTCATGAATTAAAAAATCCGGTTATTGCCAAAGATGACTTGGTAAAAATCATCCAAGAAGTAACGCAGAAATTTGCTTTGGGAGCTTTAACCTCAAACTTTTTTGCTTCAATTGTGCGCAACAGAAGATTGAATTTGTTTCCAGAAATTTACGAAGAATATTCACGTATTGTGAAAGTGCAAAAAAACATTTTAGATGTTGAAGTAATCACTGCGGTAAAAACCGAAAAAGCTCAACTTGATCGCATCAAAGCGCTAGTTGAGAAAAAATATCCAACCAAAACTGTTGCCGTTAGAGAAACAGTTAAGGAAGCAATTTTAGGTGGTTTTCAAGTTAAGATCGGTTCAGAAATTATTGATGCCAGCTTAAAAAATCAGCTTGCCGTCATAGGCAAAGAGTGCCTCGCGGCCGCTAACTAATTTTCATTTTTAATAATAATCACTCACTCACATCATGGAATTTAAAGTCGAAGAATTTTCCAATATTCTACAAAAAAGCATCGAAAACTTCCGCAGCACTGCTGACCTTCAAGAAGTTGGTGAAGTAATTAAAGTTGGCGACGGGATCGCTAAAGTTTATGGGCTTGATAATGTTCAAGCTGGTGAACTTGTTGAGTTTGAATCAGGTGTTAAAGGCATGGCGCTTAACCTTGAAACTGACAATGTTGGTATCGTAATTTTCGGTAACGCTCAATCAATTAAAGAAGGCTCAAACGTTAAAAGAACTGGCAAGATCGTTGAAGTTCCAGTTGGCAAAGCTTTGCTTGGCCGCGTTGTTGACGCTTTGGGAAATCCAATCGATGGCAAAGGCGCACTTGTTGGCGCTGAAATGCGTCGTGTAGAAATTAAAGCTCCGGGAATTATCGCCCGCCAATCAGTTTCTGAGCCGATGCAAACTGGTATTAAAGCAATCGACAGCTTGATTCCAATCGGACGTGGACAACGTGAACTTATCATTGGCGACCGTCAAACCGGTAAAACTGCCATCGTTCTTGATACTTTCATAAACCAAGCCAAGGCTCACGAAGAAAATAACGAGAAACAAAAACTTTACTGTATCTATGTTGCAATTGGCCAAAAGCGCTCAACTGTAGCTCAAATTGTTAAAACTTTGGAAGATGCTGGCGCGATGAAATATTCAGTTGTGGTTTCTGCAACTGCTTCAGAAGCGGCCGCTCTACAATTTTTCGCTCCATACACCGGTTGCACCATTGGCGAATATTTCCGCGATAACGGCATGCACGCTTTGGTGGCTTATGATGATTTAAGTAAACACGCGGTTTCTTACCGTGAGATGTCACTTCTACTTCGCCGCCCACCAGGACGCGAAGCTTACCCTGGAGACGTTTTCTACGTTCACTCACGTTTGCTTGAACGCGCTGCTAAAATGTCAGATGAAATGGGTGGTGGGTCTTTGACTGCACTTCCAATCATTGAAACTCAAGCGTGTGACGTATCTGCCTACAGTCCAACTAACGTAATTTCGATTACCGACGGACAAAGTTTCTTAGAAACTGAACTTTTCTACAAAGGTATCAAACCAGCTGTAAACGTTGGTTTGTCAGTATCTCGTGTAGGTTCTGCTGCTCAAACTAAAGCAATGAAACAAGTTGCCGGAACCATCAAGCTTGACTTGGCGCAATTCCGTGAGCTTGAAGCTTTCGCACAATTTGGTTCTGACTTAGACGCTGCAACTCAAAAATTGCTAGATCGTGGTCGCAAATTGACTGAGCTATTGAAGCAAAATCAATATTCTCCAATGGGCTTCGAAGAGCAAGTTGCTTCGATTTACGTTG
>CAIUFU010000207.1 GCA_903898475.1 uncultured Alphaproteobacteria bacterium
AGGGGCGCAAGTTTTGATTTTGAGGACCAACATTACGTTCCATTTCTCACCGGTGTGGCAATCGTTGAATATGTTAAAGGTGAGTTTTACTGGCGCATAAAAAAAGGCGACTACGCGCAGGTTTGTGATTACATCGCGCCACCTTTCATGATTTCAACTGAAGGGCTAAAAGAGGAAATGAATGTCTCGCAATGCCAGTATCTTTTAGTTAAAGAAGTTCAAGATGCGTTTAAATTAGGATCACTGTCCGACCCAATTGGTATTGCTTGCAACCAGCCCTCGCCCTACGGACAAAACTTCAAAGCATTGATCAAAGCTGCCTTCATTGCTTTTACGATTCTTTTGCTGCTGCAAATTTTAATAAACATCACTCGCGATAATGCCGAGGTGAAAAATATCAGTTTTGGCCTTGGATCATTTAGCAAAAACACCGCCACTAAAATTGCAGATATTAGCCTACCAAAAGATGGTAACCTAAAATTTACAAGCTCGGTTCCGGTCGACAACAACTGGGCCGAATTGAATTTTTCTTTGGTAAATTCTCAAACTGACGAAACCTTCAATGTCTCACAAGCGATTGAATATTATCACGGGCGTGACAGCGATGGCAACTGGAGCGAAGGTGGCCAAACCAAATCAACCCTCACTGCCCTTATTCCCCAAGGCAATTACGAGCTGTTGTTGGAATATGACGGGCTGGCTTATTCGGGCTTACAATTATCCACTTTGATAAAACGCGACGTGCCTTATTGGGGAAATTTCTGGATCGCCGTCGGATTAATTTTCGCCTATCCGCTGATTCTTTTTTCTAAAATAAGAAGTTTCGAAGCAAGGCGCTGGGAAAATAGCAATCTTATCGACCACTCAAATAATGAGGATGATTAATGCCCGTAAAATTTAGTATTTACTGCGCCATCATTGCTATGTGGGCAAGTTTTGCAACCTACAAGAACTACACTTTTCTAAGCTTTTTGAACGGCACTCAAACAGCATCTAAATCCGCCAAACAATATCACAAATAGGAGTAAATATGGGAATCATGGAACTAATCGAAATGAAATATGTTGTAGGATCTTTGCTCTACACTTTGATCGGCCTGTTAATTTTTATCATCAGCTTCGTCTTGTTTGATGTGCTGACACCAAAAGTCAGCATCTGGAAAGAATTAGTCGAAAAACAAAATGTGGCGCTGGGAATTTTCATGTGCGGCGTGGTTGTTGGCATTGCGCTAATCATTTCTTCGGCAATCCACGGCTAAAATGGCCCTACTTCTCTTCATCTCGGTTTTCGTAATCGCCACTTGTGGCCTAATCTACGAGCTGATTGCCGGCACTCTCGCCAGTTATCTTTTGGGTGACTCAATCACCCAATTTTCCACAATCATCGGCTGCTACCTTTTTGCGATGGGCATTGGTTCGTGGTTTTCGCGTTACGCCGAGCGCAATCTTTTGAACCTATTTATTCGGGTTGAAATTTTAGTCGGCCTCATTGGCGGATCTTCTGCGGCGCTGCTTTTCTTGCTATTTGATCACGTCTATTCTTTTCGCTTACTGCTTTATTTTGTGGTTGGCGTCATTGGCATTTTGGTGGGCATTGAAATTCCACTGCTGCTTCGCATCTTAAAAGATCGTTTCGAATTCAAAGATTTAGTCTCCAAAGTTTTCACCTTCGACTACATCGGCGCACTTTTCGCCTCAATCGTTTTTCCGCTAGTTTTAGTGCCGCATTTGGGACTAGTAAAATCTAGTTTCATGTTTGGCATTTTAAATGTGCTGGTTGCGATTTGGCTAATTTACGCTCTCAAGAAAGATTTCAAACACGCCTACCTCAACCAAGCTTTCGCGATTATTTCGCTGATTTTTTTAATGTTGGGTTTTTGCTACAGCGAAAAAATAATGAGCATTTCCGAAAGCTCCGCCTACGCCGGAAACATTATCTTCTCTGAATCCACACCCTACCAAAGAATAATCATCACCAAAGAAAAAAACGATTTACGACTTTTTTTAAACTCTAATTTGCAATTCAGCTCACTTGACGAATACCGCTACCACGAAGCTTTGGTTCACCCCGTAATGTCAGCACTTAAAACCCCGAAAAATATTTTAATCATTGGCGGCGGCGACGGTTTGGCTTTGCGCGAAATTTTGAAATATCCGTCAGTAGAAAAAGTAACATTGGTTGATCTTGACCCCGCAATGACTCGACTCTTTTCCTCCAATCAAATTCTCACGCAGCTCAATCAAAATGCGCTTCTCTCAAAAAAACTCACCGTAATTAATCGCGACGCTTTTTTGTGGTTGAAAGAAACTCAAGGCACCACTTTTGACGCTTTAATTATTGACGTGCCAGATCCTTCCAATTTTTCGGTGGGCAAACTTTACTCAGTTTCATTTTTCAAACAGCTAAAAAACATCATGTCGCGCGACTCGCTGGCTGTGGTTCAAAGCACTTCTCCCTTGGTTGCCAGAAAATCATTTTGGTGCATTAACAACACGCTAAACGCCGCCGGATTTTACACCGCGCCCTACCACACTTTTGTGCCATCTTTTGGCGAATGGGGTTTTGTTATTGCTTCATTAAAGCCCTACATTGCGCCGCAAAAATATCCCACAAATCTGCGCTACATCAGCTTAGAGACCAGCAACCAAATGTTTCATTTCGCTAGCGACATGTCGAAAATCAGCATCAAAATTCAGCGCCTCGACGACCAAGTTTTAGTCAGATATTTTGACGAAGAATGGTCCAAATATTTGATTTATTAAAAATGAAAATCACGCGGCGAAAATTTATTGCAGGAAGCGCTGCATCTGCTTTGGCTCTTGGTTTAACCCCTGCATTCAAAAAAGTTTTTTCTGAAAAAAAAATAACGGGAGAAATTCTCGGCGCTTCTTCCCACATCGGCCACAAATTGCGTGGCGACAGCTTTCCTGCACCAACAATTTTTCTAAAAAAAGACGCCGTAATTATTGGCGGCGGCATTGCGGGGCTTGGTGCGGGGTACAACTTCTTCAAATCTGGCCTGACCAATTTTGTGCTACTTGATTTAGAAAAAGAAACCGGCGGCAACTCCTCAAGCGGCAAAAATGAAATCTCGGCCTACCCTTGGGGCGCCCACTACGTGCCGCTTCTAACTGAAGAATCAACGGAAGTAAAAAAACTTTTTGAAGATTTCGGAATCATTACCGGCTACAAAAACGGCCTACCAATTTACAACGAATTCTACATTTGCGCTGACCCCGACGAACGCCTTTTTATTTACGGCAGATGGTTTGAAGGCCTAGTTCCGCCAGTTGGAATTGACGCCAATGAGAAAGAACAATATCAGCGCTTTTTTGCTTTAATGGAAAATTACAAAAAAGCTCGTGGCCGCGACGGCAAAAAAGTTTTCGCCATTCCGCTCGACAAAAGCTCTCAAGATAAAAAATGGTTGGCACTCGACCAAATCACAATGGCGCAGTGGTTGCAGCAGCAGGGCTTTTCTTCAGTTAATTTGCAATGGTACGTGGATTATTGCTGTCGCGACGATTTTGGCGTGAAGGCAAATGAAACTTCTGCTTGGGCCGGAATTCACTATTTTGCGGCGCGCTGCGGCAAGGCGGCAAATACTGCATCCGACAATGTAATTACTTGGCCTGAGGGTAATGGCTGGCTTGCAAAAAAATTGGAAGAGCCAATTAAAAAGCAAATTACCAATCGCGCTTTGGCCTACAAAATTGCCAATTGCAGTGACGGCACGGTGGATGTTGATTATTTTGACGTGGAAAAAAATCAGTCGGTGCGCATCAACGCCAAAGCAGCGCTGGTTGCAACCCCGCGCTTTATTGCCGAACGCCTAATTGATTCAAAAAATATTAAAATTTCGGCGCAAAATTTTTCTTACGCACCTTGGGCGGTAGCAAATATTACCCTCGACAAAATGCCTCGTGGCATTGGCGCCGATTTAAGTTGGGACAATGTGTCATTTAACAGCCCAATGCTTGGCTACGTGGTGGCAACCCACCAAGTTCCGCAAATGAATCCAACCCAAACCGTAATTACTTATTACTGGCCACTAACTCATTTAAGCCCGTTGGAAGCCAGAAAAGAAGCAATTGCACGGCCTTACGAAGAATGGCAGAAAATTTTTCTTGGCGAATTATTTTCGATTCACCCCGAATTAAAGGGCGCGGTAAAACGTCTAGACTTAAAGCTTTGGGGCCACGCAATGGTGCGACCAACAGCAGGTTTTATTTGGGGCAAAGATCGCAAAAACGCACTAAAGCAACACCCCCCAATATTTTTTGCCAATTCCGACATGAGCGGAATTTCAATTTTTGAAGAGGCTTACACGCGCAGCGTTGAAGTATCGCGGCAGGTTTTATCTTTTATTTTATGAACAAAACCCAACCTTGGATTTTTTCTCCCCGCTTTGATCTTGGCCTAATCATTGGCCCTGCAATTTTCATCACGGTGCTGGTTTTGATTTTTAATCAGCAAATTCAATCACTCAGCGAAATGCCTTTGTGGATGTGGTTTGCCTTAGTGGTCGCCATTGACGCCGGACATGTTTACAGCACAATTTTTCGCACTTATTTGGATCGCGACGAGTTAAATAAAAGACCAGCACTCTACACCCTAGCCCCGCTACTAGCTTGGATTGTCGGCTGCTTTCTTTACTCAATTGACGCTTTGTTATTTTGGCGGGTGCTTGCTTATTTCGCGGTGTTTCATTTCGTGCGCCAACAATACGGCTTCTTGATGATTTACGCGCGCGCTGAGGCGAAAAAATTTAAAATTCTCGACCAGACAGCAATTTATTTAGCGACAATTTATCCGCTGATTTATTGGCATTGCCACACTCGCGATTTTCACTGGTTTATTGAGGGAGACTTTTTTTCATTTAACGCGGGAATCTTTTTCCACACCGCACAAGCCCTTTATTTTGGAGTTTTTGCAGCTTATTTCATTAAAGAAATTGCTCTTTGGCACTACTCTAAATTTTTTAACTGGCCAAAAAATCTGCTACTTTTTAGCACCGCCGCCTCGTGGTTTGTCGGCATTGTTTTTTTCAACAACGACCTAATTTTTAGCGCCAGCAATATTATTGCCCACGGAGTCGCCTACTCTGCCTTGATTTGGATCTATTCTTTCAATCAATCTCAAGTAAAAAATTCTTACGTTTTTCCTTGGTTAAAAAACTTTTTTACCTACAAAAAACTACCTTTTTACCTCACCGCAATTTTGCTTTTAGCGTTTGCAGAAGAAGCTTTGTGGGACGGTTTTATTTGGCACGAACACCAAGAAATTTTTCAAATTCCAGCAATTTCATCTGAGGCATTTTTAGTTTGGCTAGTGCCTCTACTCGCGCTACCCCAAGCCACTCACTACATTTTAGATGCCTTTATTTGGCGCTTAAAAGACGACGAAAATTGGAAGAAAATTTTATTTTTTAATCTGTCAAAAAAATCATGAGCAAAAATTTCACTCCGGGAACCCACCTTCTAATCGATTTTTTTGAGGCCAAAAATTTGCAAGATTTAGAGCACATTCGCCAAGGCCTAACCGAGGCAGCTCTTGCCTGCGGCGCGACAATTCTTGAAGTTAAGCTACATTCTTTCGGAGAAAATTGCGGCATTACCGGCGTAGCAATTCTCGCCGAATCGCACATTACCATTCACACTTGGCCAGAAATTAATTACGCCGCTCTCGACATTTTTGTTTGCGGCTCTTGCGACGCACGAAAATCGATTCCGGTTTTACAAAAATTTTTCGAGCCAAAAAAAACCAAAATTATTGAGCAGAAGCGCGGCGATTTAAATTAGTAAAAGCCATTCTAAGCGCGCTCTTAAATCTGCGACGATTGTACTTGTTTAGCTTTATTGAATCCCAAATATCACTCATTTTAGGTAGCAAAGTGACGCACCAAAATCTTCCACCGACATCAGCCCAAGAACACTGTAACGATTAAGCAAAATATCTAAAAGCGCCGTTCTTAAAAAATGTGCCATTTTTAACTGTGGCGGAAATTTCGAATTGATTGAAATCGGAAATTGCAGCACCGCTTTTTTCTCAAACCAATTAACAATTTTTAGCGCCAAATCATCTCCAATAAATTTGGTGAAATCGATCCAGATATTTGGCCGCATGTCAGCTTCAATAAAATAAAGCTCGCCATCTTGCTCGCATTTAATTGCTGAAATATTAACGAAACCGTCAGCCCCAAGCACTTTACCAAGTTGCTGCATTGTTAAAAATAATTTCTCGTCACAACTATTTCCCAACTGTTCGTAAGTGCGAAGCGAGGATGGCCCAAATTTACTCACCACTTTTTCAAACCACGAATAGCCAAAATGCAGCAATTGAGAATTCTGGTAAAATGCCGTCAGGTCAAGCTCGCGACCTGTAATTTTCTTTTGCACCAAAAGCGGCAAAGCAAAATGCCTAACGTCAATTTCAGCAATGTCAGATTGGTTTTTACATTCAAAAACCCCGTCTCCTCCGCCCGAAAAATCAACCTTCACCATTACCGGAAATGTTAGTTTTTCTGCAGCAGCAACTACCTGCTCAATCCCAAGAGCTACAAGAAATGACGGTGTAGTAATTTGCGCTTGGTTAAGAATTTCTGACAAGGCTATTTTTGAGCCGAGATGCTGAAAATCTTTTTCGTTTAAAACCGGCAAAAGTTTTAATTTTTTCTTCAGAGACAAATTTGAATCTCTGATATTTTGCAAAGCCTGATCGTCAAAAGGAACAATCAGGTCGTAAGCATCCAGATCAATTTCATCTAGTTTCTTGGGCAAATCTTTCTCGTCCACAATTGCAATGTTGCGCGAAATTAACTTCCCGTAATTAACAAAAGTACCCGCCGTCACCGCGTCAATTTCAAAGCCCGCCCGAAAAAGCAAAAACGGCAAAGCCTGCGCTAAGTCTGGGTGCGAGCCAATGATTAGAGATTTTAATTTGGTCATTTTTGATTTTTTTAATATTTTTCCACCACTCCAAAATCTAGCAGCAACTGGTTCAAATAAGTTCCATTTTTGGCAATTTCTTGCGGGTTTTTTTCGCTTTTCTTCCCAAAAAAAACATCCGCCACGTAACGCCCGTAAATGTCGGTTTTGTTGGTTTTAACCACTAAAAATGGCGCGTCTTTTAAGATTTTTTTAAGCGCCAAAAAACTTTTTTGACCCTCTTTTGTGTCGGCTTCGGGTGCATTAATTTTTGCCAAACGCAAAATTTCTTTGTGAGTAATTCCAAAACCCAAATCGAGATTCACGTGCAAAGTGTCGCCGTCCACCACCCGCTCTAAAATAGCTTTGTAGCAATGCATTGCGTCTAGTTTTACGGCAGATTTTTTTAACGAGGTTTTGTGCACTTCAACAATTTCGCCGTCTTTAAATTTGGTTTTGATTTCAGCAAAAATGCTAAATCCCAAATCGATCTTTTTTCCAAGCTGCTCCACAATTTTGTAGGTAAAAAGCTGCGCTTGCGGACGGGTTAGTTTTGTGTTGGTTTTTGCTTTGATCTTCTTTTTTTCAGAGGCTTTCGACTCAGCAACGGCACGCTGTAAATCGTTTGAACTTAATTTATTTTTAACTGTCAGGTCTTCAAGAATTTGTCGTTTCTCGTCACTTTCAATTGCCGCCAGATTTCGGTAGTGACTCCAACTCAAATCATTTTCTGCAACCGGCAAAGTTGGGTAGGCTTTGTAAAAACTGTGCATTTGGTAAAGAGTGCTTTTGGTAATTGCCGTGTCTTTTTCCAACTCTTCAAACATTTTTTTTCCGTACTCGGCGCGCTCGTCTGTTTTTAAATGCGCGTCAATTTCTCGACCAATTTGCCAACTCATTACCACCTTTTGACGGTTCACGGTTTGAACAATATTCTTCTGCGTTTGCGTGATTAATTTTTGAATTTCAGCGAGCAGTTTTGGGTAATTTTTGAGAGCAATTTGCATCTGGCTTGCAGGCTTTGTTTACAAGGGAGTTGGGAGTTTTTGCTGAATTGTTCCTCGCGAGGAACAATTCAAATTTGCGCCCGAAAAACCGCCAAAATTTCTTTCAACCACTGGCAATTTTCCACGCTAATTTTCTGAGCGAAATTTTCTAAAATCTGCTCGTGGTAATTGCAAAGCCACTTGCGCTCGGGACGCGTCAACATTTTAAAATCGATCAACTTGGGATCGAGCGGCGCCAAAGTCAGGGTGCGAAATTGCAAAAATTTCTCGTCGAATTTTTCAACCAGCATTAGGTTTTCAATGCGAATTCCGTATTCGCCTTCTTTGTAAAAACCGGGTTCGTTTGACAGAATCATTCCTTCAAGCAGCGGCTGGTGGGCGCGCTTGCTGATTCCACACGGGCCTTCGTGCACTGACAAAAAGCTACCAACGCCGTGTCCGGTGCCGTGGTCGTAGTCGAGCCCCGCGCGCCACAAATGTTCGCGAGCCAGCGCGTCAAGCTGGGCGCCAGAGGTGCTGCGCGGAAATTTCGCTCGCGCCAAAGCAATGTGGCCTTTCAAAACGCGGGTGAAATTTTCGACCATTTCGAAGGTTGGTTGTCCGATTGCAATTGTGCGCGTGACGTCGGTGGTGCCGAAAAATTCTGGTCCAAAATATTGCCCGCCCGAGTCGATTAAGTAGAGCGAATTGCCGGCGATTTTTTTGTTAGTTTTTTCACTGGCGTGGTAGTGAATTACCGCGCCGTTGCTGGCGAAACCCGAAATTGAAGCAAAACTTGGATACAAAAAATCTGGGTGTTCTTTACGAAATTCCAACAGCTTTTCTGCCGCTAAAATTTCGTCAGTTTCGGGCGCCTCACTCAACCAAAATAAAAATTTTGTCAGCGCCAATCCGTCAACTTTGTGGGCTTTAATTGCGCCAGAAATTTCGGCCGAATTTTTGCAAGCTTTGGCAATTTCAATGGCGTCGGTTTTGAAAATTATTTCGGATTTGTTTTGTTCAAGAAGGTTGAGAAGCCACTGGTTAGTTGATGCTGCGTCAATTTGAACTTTTTTTAAACTCGCAATTCGTGAAGCGAAATTTTCAAGCGCCACAAAATTAACCCCCGCCAAATCTGGATGTGCGCGGCTTAAATCAACAAATAAATCAACTTCACCACTTTTAAATAAAATCGCGTAAGCCAGCAAAAGCGGCGTGGCTTCTACGTCGGCAGCGCGAATATTAAGCAACCAGCAAAGGTTTTCGGGTTTGGTAATTACGACAGCATCCGCCTCTAAGCCTTGCAAAATCTGAGCGCGTTTGGTTTGTGAATCGAGGCCCGTAAGATTTTCGTCACAAGAAAAAATTGCCGAATTTTTTGGGCTCGGGCGATTTTGCCAAATGGCGTCAACTGGGTTTTGTTCAAGTAATACGTGGTTTTGCGGCAAAGATTTGGCAAAATTCACCCCAGTTAATTTCGCATCCAGCGCTACCACACCCTCGCCCAAATTCTCCTGCAACCAAGCAAGTGGCGACTTTTGCGCAATGTTAAAAATTTCAAACTCGTTTGAATCCAACTCACTTTTGGCCTGCAAAATGTAGCGCCCGTCAGTGAAAAAATACGACTTCTCCTGCCCAATAATTACCGTCGCGTTTGATCCCGCAAACCCAGTCAAATATTGAATGCGCTTCTGGCTTTCTGGCAAATATTCCGAAAAAAATTCGTCACAATTCGGCAGAAAAAAGAAATCGATTTTTTGTTCTTTTAAAAAAATTTTTAACTTTGCTAACATGTTTTTACCAATTTGATTAACCAAAAAACCCACACCTAAAATGCCCGAAATCAGTCGCTTCTTTGGAATTGTCATTCAAATGTATTTCAACGAACACAATCCACCACATTTTCACGTAAGGTACAACAAACTACAGAGCTCAAATTGACATTGAGAATTTTGGAATAATTGACGGACATTTACCTCCGAAAGTATTCGCTCTCGTTGTTGAGTGGGCAGGTATTCACCAAAAAGAGCTACGAAAAAATTGGATCAACATTCGAAAAGACGGCAGCTTCGCCACAATCAATCCGCTGGAGTAGTAATGAATTACGTAGTAGACGCTTCTTACATTCAAGATTACCAAATCCACCTCGTTTTTAACGACAAAAAATCTGGAATTGTTGATTTAGAAAAAACTATTCGAGACGACCACAGAGCAATTTTTAAAGAACTAGTTGATTTAACAAATTTCAAAAATTTTAAGGTCGACGCCGACACGATTGTTTGGCACAATGGTCTAGACCTTTCTCCTGAATACCTTCACGACCTATTAATTAAACAAAATGGCCACTAAAAAAACTGCCTATTCCTGTCAATCTTGCGGCGCAATTCATTTTAAATGGGCGGGTAAATGCCCTGATTGTGGGGCGTGGAACAGTATTGTTGAAGAATTTGCCGAAGGTGGCGGCTCGCATTTTACGCGAATTGTTGACGACAAAAAAAATAAAAAATCTGACGCGAAGAAAATTGAATTGGTGCAGCTAACTGGCGAGGCGCAAAATTTTCCGCGCATTCAAACTAACATTAACGAACTTGATCGCGTGCTGGGCGGCGGCTTGGTGCAAGGCTCCGTGGTTTTAATTGGCGGAGATCCCGGAATTGGCAAATCAACTTTGCTTTTGCAAACGGCAGAAAGTTTGGCTCAAGGAAAAAATCAGGTAATCTACATTTCAGGTGAAGAATCAATTGACCAAATTCGTCTGCGGGCGCAGCGGATGGGCGTTAAACAAGATTCGATTCAACTTGCTGCAACCACCAACGTGGCTGAAATAATTAACTCTGTTGACGGCAAAAAGCTGCCAACGGTTGTGATTATTGACTCAATCCAAACAATGTTTTTAGAAGATTTAGCTTCAGCACCCGGCACCGTTTCACAAGTGCGAGCGGCGGCCGGTGAATTAACAATTTTTGCCAAAAAAAATAATATTACTTTGCTGATTGTTTCGCACGTAACCAAAGACGGCCAGATCGCTGGGCCCAAGGTTCTAGAGCACATGGTTGACACCGTGCTTTATTTTGAAGGCGAAAAAGATCTGCATTTTAGAATTTTGCGCTCGATTAAAAATCGCTTCGGTGCGGCCAATGAAATTGGCGTTTTTGAAATGAATGAGATTGGTCTTTCGGAAGTGTCAAACCCAAGCGAACTTTTCCTAACTTCTTACGACCGCGAAACTAGCGGCTCGATTGTTTTTGCTGGCGTTGAAGGCAGCAGGCCAATTTTAGTTGAAATTCAAGCGCTGGTTTCACCAAGTTTCATTCCAACTCCAAGACGCGCCGTTGTTGGTTGGGACACCAATCGCTTGGCAATGGTAATCGCCGTTTTAAACAGTCGTTTCGGCCTCAATCTTTTCGACAAGGAAGTTTATTTAAACATTGTCGGCGGCTTAAAAATTGAAGAAACCGCGGCCGATTTGGCCGTTGCCTGCGCCCTAATTTCTGCAGCGCGCGACATTGCTTTGCCCGCCTCAACAATTGCCATTGGCGAAGTTGGTTTAAGCGGCGAAGTTAGAATGGTTAGCAATTTGGAGGGAAGATTGAAAGAAGCCGCCAAGCTTGGCTTCAAGAATTGCTTGATTCCAAAAGCGAATGAGAAAAATAAAAATTTCGCAGCACTAAAAAAATTACTACCGGAATTAGAATTGCATTTAATTGGTCACATTCGTGACTTGGCAAAATTTTTTAAAAAAGGCTAATTTATGAAAAAATTATTTAAGACTATTACCGCTTTAACCTTTGTTTTTGCGGCTTCAAACGCTTTTGCTGCCAACACAGAATTTTTAGTTCAAATCAAAGATCACAAATTTGAACCGGCAGAAATCACGGTTCCTGCCGATCAAAGATTCACTCTTGTCATTGAGAATCTCGACAAAACTTTAGAAGAATTTGAAAGCGGGGATTTAAAAAAAGAGAAATTGGTTGGTGCTGGAAAAAAAATTAACATCGTCATCAGCCCTTTAAAATCAGGCGAGTACAAGTTTTTTGGCGATTTTCACCAAAAAACTGCACAAGGCAAAATTATTGTTCAGTAGAACTTACTTTCTCTTCCAATTCCAAAATAAAACTGATCTTTTCCACCACCTCTTTAGCAATATCGTCAGCACTTTCAATTGCTGATGAGGCGTTGCTAATCATGGTTTGTAGCGCTTTTTCGCTTTGCAAAAATTCTCGCACTTGCGCCGCCAAACTTGCTGCTGAGTCAACCAGCGCACAAGCGTTTCTTGCTTCTAGCGTGGCGTAAATTTCTTTAAAATTTTTGACGTTGCGACCCGAAATCACTCCGCAACCAAGCTTAATTGCTTCAAATGGATTGTGACCTCCAACCTGTGCTAGCGAGCCTCCGATGAAAGAGAATTTGGCTAGGCGGTAAAAAATTCCAAGTTCGTTTAAAGTGTCGACCAAATAAATTTCGGTGCCGCTTTCGAGATTTTCTTTTTTGCTGCGCTGCGCCAATTTCACCGAGCTTAGCAAAGGCTTAACTTCTTCTGCTCGATTAGGGTGACGCAAAACCAAAATGGTTAAAAGATCAGGAAAATCTTTTTTAAGCAGCTCGTGCGTTTGCATTATTATTTCTTCTTCACCCTTGTGAGTGCTAGCTGCAAGCCAGAATGTTCTGGCGCCGATTTGGGTTTTTAACTTGGTTAATTCATCCGCATCAAAGCCTAAATTTTGCGCCTGCGATTTGAGGTTGCCGTAAAAGAAAATTTCTTGATCGGTTAGTGTTTGCAAACGCGCTTTGTCCTCTTCGCTTTGCGCAAAAATTCCGGCGAAACAATCAAAAATATGAAAACCACAAGATTTAGCAAAACGCCATTTTTTTGACGATTTTTCTGACATTCTGGCATTCACCAAAAAGGTCGGAACATCCATTTGATTGGCCACATCAATGACGTTTGGCCAAATTTCTGACTCAACAAAAAGTGCCACTTCGGGGCGCCAAAAATAGAAAAAATCCTTAACGCAAAAGTAAGTATCAATTGGCAAAAATTGATGCACCACGCGGCCATTAAATTGGGGAATTTTTGCCGCTACAACCGCAGCAGAGGTAACAGTGGTTGTGGTAAATAAAATTGAAACTTTCGGAAAAAAACTCAGCAGCTCTTCAATTAAAATGAATGCCGAATTTGTTTCACCAACACTAACAGCGTGAAGCCAGATGATTTGGCCTTTGGGACGAAGTTCCGTAGGCTTTCCGAAACGTTCTTTTAAGCGCTTTTTATCTTCCTTTTTTTTGTAAACGCGAAAGAAAAGATAAAGCTCAAGAAATGGAAAAAGTGCGACTGAGAGAATTCGGTAGATTAGCATTTTAAAAATGACGTAAAAATTAAATGATTAGAACCCGCCAGCACTCTTAATAAAAAAGTTTTTTAGTAGCGGAATTTTATTGACCAGACCCAGTCCCAAGTCGCGAACTACGCTGACGGACAGACTCTTAGTTTCAAAAAGTGAATTTAGAATGTCGGTTGCAACCAACATCTTTTTTGCCTCAGATTTGGCTTTTTTATTGTAAGAATTAATCAGGTTTTGGTTTGAAATATCCAAACCACAAAGCAGATTATTTTTCACCAACTCGCACAAAATTTTAATTCCCGAAATCGCCAAATTAAAACCCTGTCCTGCGATTGGATGCACACCACAAGCGGCGTCACCGATTAGCAGCATTTTTTCGTGGTAGAATTTTTCTGCTTCAATCGCAATTAACGGGTAAGAAAATTTCTCCGAAATTACCGCAGATTTTCCTAAACAATCTTCCATTTTTTTGTTTAATTGCTGAGTAAAATTTTCTTCATCCAAACTTAAAATAGCTTGCGCAAGCTTGTCAGGCGCGATCCAAACAATTGACGACTGATTCGGATTTTGTAGTGGCAAAATTGCCAGTGGCCCGCCGGGTAAGAATTTTTCGTAAGCAATATTTTCGTGTGGGCGCTGGTGCTCAATATTAAAAACAATTGCCGTTTGGTAATATTTTTTTTGCGTGGTGTGAATTTGATAAAGCTCGCGCAGCTTAGAAAAACGGCCGTCGCAAGCGAGCAACAATTTTGAATTTAGAATTTTTCCGCCGTCAAGTTTGATGGTAACGCCATTCTCAAAAGCAATTTCTTCGTAAAAATTCGGCGAAAAAACCGTGATATTTTTACGCAGCAAAATCTGATCACGCAGCGCGTTGTGGATGTGGTAATTTTCAATAATTTGCCCCAACTGCCCTGCTTTTTCGTCCACCTCTCGACCAATAAAATCAAGGAAGAACGGCGATTTGTAGTCAGTGATTTTAATGTCAGAAATCACGCCGGCATGTTTTTTAGTTTCGTCGAAAATTCCTATTTCTTTAAACAACGCAAGTGACGCCGAAGAAATTGCGTAAGCACGCCCGTCACGCTTTCTGTCTGTTTTTAGGATGTCTTGTTTTTCAATAATGGCGATTTTTAAGTCAGACGAAACATTGCTCAAAGCAAGCGCTGCAGTCATGCCAGCAAAGGATCCGCCAATTATTGTGATGTCGAAATTTTCTGACATTAGAGTTTTTTATTTTTGTTTTTGGCTAAAAAATTCTCGCCACTAATCACGCTTTTTCCGGTTTTTTCTTCTAATGCTTTTCTGGCATCTTTGGCGATTTGACCACCTTTTTTTGCCGGAACTTTATTTTCTTCCAAACCCTTCGCTTCAATATTTTCAGCAATTTGGCGAGTTGATAGTTCGGCAAGCGCGGTAAAAATTAACTCCGCCTCACTCATGTGGTCACGCAGATTTTGAGTTTTTAAACTCTTTAAATTTTTATGATCACCAACCGTTAATCCCGTCCATTCTTGATGAATAATATTAGTTAAAATCGCAAATTCATCACCCTGTTTTACACCGCTTTCTTTCCAATAATCCGTCAGCTTATTTCTGGTTTCTTGACCCATCATTCTTTGCTGAATCCATTTTTCACTGCGGCCGTGCTTTTGCCAATTTTTACGAGCGCGATTCAATGATTGCTCAGGATCAGCAATTTCTTGCATGCGCTCATTTCCAACTTTTGCCAACCACATTTTAATTGGTTCAGCTTTTGGGCTTGGAATTGATTGGATTAGGCGAAAGACGGTTTCAAGATCGGCAACGTCGGTTGCTCGTAACTTGCCATCTTCGGCGACCATTTTCAACTGGTGACAATTTGTCACCATTTGACTTCCTTCCTTTGCTAGACGCTCTTTAAGCTTATTCCAATATTTTCGAGCCTTCTGAAAATCTTGTTGCTCGGTCAAAGCTGCCACAACATCCACCACCGAGAAAAACCACTTTTGTAGTTTTTCATCGAAGTGGCGGCGGATTTTATATTTTTCGAAAATTGTGAGTTCGTTTTTCATGGTGAGATGATGGTTAAGGTTAAAATTTAGATCATATTTTTAGGATTAACCCATTCGTCAAACTGAGCTTCGGTTAAAAGTCCGGAAGCAAGCGCCGCAGCTTTTAAAGTGGTGCCTTCTTTGTGCGCTTTTTTGGCGATTTTGGCGGCATTGTCGTAGCCGATGTAAGGATTTAGCGCCGTTACCAACATTAGCGATTGATCGAGAAGTTGGGTGATACGTTCGCGATTTGCCTCAATTCCAACCAAGCATTGATCGATGAAGCTGTTGATTCCGTCATTCAAAAGATTGATCGATTCCATTACGTTGCGAATAATCATTGGGCGAAAAACATTTAGTTCAAAATGTCCGTTTGAACCACCAACCGTCACAGCCATGTGATTGCCCATAATTTGGCAGGCGATCATTGTTAGCGCTTCGCACTGGGTTGGGTTTACTTTTCCCGGCATTATTGAAGATCCCGGTTCATTTTCAGGAAGAGATATTTCACCAAGACCAGAGCGCGGGCCCGAAGCCAAGAAACGAATGTCGTTGGCAATTTTCATGCAAGAAACGGCAAGTGAATTTAGTGAGCCCGAAAAGTTGACCAACTCGTCGTTGCACGCCAAAGACGAAAACTTATTTGGATTGGTCAAAAATTTATCCTGCTTAATTGCTGACACTGTAGTGATTTTAGCTGCAAATTGTTCAGCAAATTTTGGATGACAATTTAATCCAGTTCCAACAGCCGTACCGCCTTGAGACAAAAAACAAACTGATTTAATTGCTGAAGAAAGAAAATTTTGTGCCATTTCAATTTGATGTCTGTAGGCACCAAATTCTTGGCCCAAAGTTACGGGTGTCGCGTCTTGCGTGTGGGTTCTGCCGATTTTAATAATGTCGTTAAATTCAGCTTCTTTTTTGCCCAACTCATTGGCAAAGCGAACCAAAGTTGGCAGCAATTTTTCGTAAGTTGTAAGCACGGCCGCAACATGCATCGCTGTTGGGAAAGTGTCGTTTGAACTTTGGCCCAAATTAACGTGATCGTTAGGATGCAACGGCGATTTTCCACCTTTAATTCCAGTAACTTTTTCATTAGCAACTGAGGCAATCACCTCATTTGTATTCATGTTGGTTTGCGTGCCAGAGCCGGTTTGCCAGACAACTAATGGAAAATGATTTTCGTAAAACCAGTCGAACTTAGCGAGGATGGTGTCAACCGCGTCAACGATTTTGTCAGCCAAGTCTGGAGAGAATTTTTTGAATTCGTCTGAGCTTGGGTCAGATGCCATCAAGTCTTTATTGGTAAGTGCTGCTGCCTTTTTGATTAGCAACATCGCACGCACAACTTCTTTCGGCATTTTGTGACCAGGATTGTCGTTGCAGATTGGAAAATTTTGTACAGAGCGCTGAGTTTGCGCGGCGTAGTAGGCGTCAGCTGGAACTTGAATTTCGCCGAAAGAGTCAGATTCAATGCGGAAGTTTTTAGTCATTTTTTTAATTGGTTAGAGGTTAAGATGTCATGCTGAGCCTGTCGAAGCATGACATTGAGTTATTTACGACAAACAAATTTTAACAAATTCTTCAACATCAAGGCTGGCCTTGCCAACCAACAATCCGTTGACGCCATCAATTGCTAAAATTTCTTTTGAATTTTGCGAAGTGACTGAACCGCCGTAAAGCATGAAATACTCTTTGGCGCGTCCCGCGAATTTTTCGTTAAAAACTTTTTTAAATAAATGCGCCATTTCAGCGATTTGATCGAGAGTTGGAATTACTCCCGTGCCAATCGACCAGATCGGCTCGTAGGCAATCACCATTTTTTCAAATTGCGCGCCTTGCGGAATTGAGTGCATTAGCTGTTTGTAAACAAATTCTAAATGCTTTCCCAAGTCGCGTGTTTCTTTGCTTTCGCCAACGCAAATGATTGGAGTTAATTTTTGCGCAAGTGCGGCGCTGATTTTTTGCGCGACAATTTCGTCAGTTTCAAACTGGTAAGCGCGGCGCTCCGAGTGGCCTAAAATCACATATTGGCAGCTAACTTTGGCAAGCATTTCAGCGCTGACATTTCCGGTGAAAGAGCCACTGATTTCGTGGTGACAATCTTGCGCGCCGAGTTTTATTGGACGCTCTTTTAACAAAATTTCGGTTAGTTCTTCGGGCGAGAAATCTTCAAATTTTTTGCCACTATCTTTCATGATTTCTTCGAGCTTTTGAAAACCGTCTCCCATCAATTCGCTGTCGATGTAATCGAGCATCATCACTGATGGGCACAGCACCATTTCGACATTTTTTAGCTGGTCGTATTTTTCGGCAAAGTTTTTGAAAAAACCGTCAAGCCACGCGTCAGTTTCGTCAAAGGCGTGATTCATTTTCCAATTGGCGGCAATGATTTTCATGTTTTTATTTTAAGAAATTAATTGTTTTAGATCTTCGCCGAACACCTGATAGCGCCAGCCTGCAACGATTTTACTTGAAATCTTTTTGTCGCAGATAATTTTTTTAAGGTCTGAACTGGTGATTAAAAACTGCTCCTGAAATTTTTTTTGCGCCGCAATTTTGGCAAGCAAAATTTTGGCATCAGCAAATTGTTCTTTTTGCTTTTGCGTCATCGGCATTTCTCTTTTTTCTGAATCTATTTCAGCAAAAAGCTCTTCTTTTGCATCAAGAATTTTTTTGATTTCGCCTTGCATTTCAGCAGTGAAATTTTTTGTCACCTCTTGGCCCAAAGCAATACGTTCCAAGATTTCATCTTTAATAAAATGTTGGCGCGGCACATCTATTTTTCTGGCCCAAATTTCGCGCCACAAAATTAGATTTTTGATTTTTACAATTTGCGATTCGCTTTTGCCTCTGAAGGCAAAATTTTTGCTCAGCGAATCGTCAGATTTTAATAAATTTTTATTAATGAAATTTTGCATCTCTTCCAAAAACCAACCAAGGCGCTGGTTTTGCGTGATGATTTCGAGAAACTTTTCGTAAATTTCTTCTAAGAAAAATACATCAAGCAAAGCAT
>CAIUFU010000208.1 GCA_903898475.1 uncultured Alphaproteobacteria bacterium
ATTATTTATTCCTTCGAAGGTTTCTTAAAATAAATAATTATTTTCAAAAAAACTCCCCCTCAGAAAGCAGGCTAGATAAAAAACACTCTAAGCCTCAACATTCCAAGCTTCTTGCTTTCTCCCTCATCGAAGTTTCCGTCATTATCATAATCATCGGCATCTTCATTTCAGGAATCATTGTTGCTGACAGAATGGTCAGCAAATCTCGTCTTGCTGCAGCAAGAACTATGGCAACTTCTTCTCCAATCAACGGCATCAAAGATACCGCTCTTTGGCTTGAAACCAGTTTAGACAAAGGATTTAATCCTTCAGAAGATGAGGATGGTGCCACTGTGACAGCTAGGTACGACCAACAAAATTCTGGCACTCCAAAAACAAGTGTAGTTGCGGTAAATGGCGGACCAACTTACGCCAATACCATCAACCGCGTTCACGCCGTAGAATTTGGTAAAAACGGCTCAACTGGCTACCTAAAATTCGATGCCAGTTTTTTAAACAACACCGACTACACCATCATGATTCTAGAAAAGAGAAAGGCTGCTGGCGCCAATCTTTTCTTAAAATCAATCGATGGCAGCAACAATGATGACAACAAACTCAAACTTGGATATTCCAACGACAACACCGTAGTTCACTCGCAAAACAACACCTCTTACACCTTTGACTCTCAAGTAGTTAGCTACGCCGACTCTACCGACAAACCTCGTCTCTTCACATTCGTGCAAAGCTCAACTACTGGTAAAAGAACCTACATCAATGGCAGTTTGGCTGCGCAAGATGCAACTAACACTGCACAATTATCAGGAATCACCAGCATCGGCCTTGGCAAAGACTACACCGGTGAAATCGTTATCTTCACCCGCGCTCTTAAAACTGAAGAGCTGCAATCGGTTCAAGATTATGGCAGCAAGAAATGGACGCGACCTAATAATAGCAACTCAGCACCAAGCTGCGTTAACAGCACAGGAATTGGCAATTACACTGTAACCGATAGCGGCTGCGATTTATCTTCTGCGCCTTGCGCAATTAGCGAACCAGGATTTAGCGCAGCATCTGTTGCCGCAACATCAAGCGCTATAACAGCACCCTGCACCGCCGACACAGCTAATTACGGTGGCAGCGTTACTTACACCTGCACCAGCGGCACTTTAAACGTGACGGGGCGTTGCACCCCAGCCGCAGGATGCTCAGCACAAACCATTGTAGGAGCAACATCTCAAACCACCGCCATCGCTCACAGTGCGAGTGGGTCAATTGCTTGCAATGCTTCCAATTACAGTGGCGCTGCACTTAATTACACTTGTAGCAATGGCAGTTTAACACCAGCTCCGAGTTGCGCTAATAATTGTGCCGCTGGCTACACCGGCTCAACCTGCAGCTCTTGCTCTTCAGCTGGATTTGACCCAGCTCAAAGCTGTACCGCTTGTTTGTCTGGCTACGATTTAGTGAGTGGCGCATGCCTACAGAAATGTACTACACCAGCAGCTACTGGAATTACTGCTGGAACTTTGGTTCCTAAAACTCCAGTTGCGCAAAATTGTAATGCCAGCGGTTACGGCGGAACCTTCACTTACACTTGTGCCACCGCCGGTGGAACGGCTACAATTGCCACTAACAGCTGTGTGCAGCAATGCACGGTTTCTGGGCTAGCTGGAACCTTGGTTACAAAAGTGAATTTGAGTACAACATCCTTGGCCTGCAGCGACACGGCTAATAACTTTAACGGAACAACCAGCACCGGTTCTTATAGCTGCACATTGGTGAGCGGCACCCCAACTTTCGCAGTTGGAACTGCTTCTTGTGGATGCGCTACTGGTTACACAAAAGTTGGCTCAGCTTGTCAGCAAAATTGCACCATTCCAAATGGCACTTACGGCATCCTCGATGGCACCATTGTTAATGCTGGAACAACCTCAAGGTCATGTAACGCTACCGGCGCCTCAGGAACACTGACCTACACTTGCGATGGAACTTTTACCGTAACAGCAAATAACTGCGTTGTTCCTAAATGCACTGGAGGAAATACGTCGCTTTACACAGTTGCTGGCCAAACAATTCACACCTTCCTAGCTAGTAGCAACCTCAATTGTACTCAGGCAGTAACCGCTCAGGTTTTGGTTGTTGGCGGCGGTGGTGGTGGCGGGCAGGGATCGTGGGATAATGGCTCAAATAGCTGCAGAGGTGGAGGTGGCGGTGGCGGAGGCGTAGTTTACGCAAGTTCGTACGATATTTCTACTCTTAACACGAATCTTCCAGTTAGCGTAGGAACTGGTAGTGGTTCTGCTAATGGAGTGGATTCTTCTTTTGGAACTCTAACCGCTAAAGGTGGGGGTAGGGGTGGAGCTAGTAGCGCAGGCAGTAGTGGTGGGTCTGGAGGCGGAGGAGCTGCCTTTAACGCTGGAGGCGCTTCAAATCAAACAGCTCAAACTAATCAAACTAGTCATCATGGATTCTCTGGTTCAGCTGGCACCTATAACACTACTGGTTCAGGAAAATCTATTGGAGGATGTGGGGGAGGTGCTGGAGGTGCTGCAACTAATCCTACCCTAAGCAACGGCAATGGTTGTAGTGGTGGAGCTGGCACCCCAGATATAATTACCGGCAGAAGCGGTTTTTATTTTGCTGGAGGTGGAGGTGGAACTTATTGGTCTGCTGCCAGCGTTGGTGGAAGTGGCGGTGGCGGTCGCGGTGGTACATATGGCTCTGGCAGCACTGGAACTAACGGAACTGCAAATACTGGTGGCGGTGGCGGTGGCTCTTGTGCTGGTGCCCCTGGAAGTGGAGGATCGGGAATTGTAATTATCCGCTACGCCAACTAGGCTTTATCAACGCAGCCTTGATGTTGTAGTTAGTAGCGGAGGCAGGAGATTCTTGCTTACAGGAAAAATTGCTAAAATTAAGTGCCGCTAATTAATCGACTTGCTGCTGCCAAGGCTTCCTGACTGATAACTTCGCCAGAAAGCATGCGGGCAATTTCAATCTCGCGATTTTTCTCGTCTAACTTTTCAATTACGGTTTTGATTTTTTTGGCGTCTGAAGTTTTGCTGATTTTAAAATGATTGTCGGCTTTTGCGGCAATTTGGGGTTGATGCGTTACCACCAAAATTTGCAGATTTTCTGAGAGAATTTTTAAGCGTTTTCCAACCGCGTCAGCTGTGCTTCCTCCAATGCCGGTGTCGATTTCATCAAAGATCATTGTTGGCACTGATTTTACATTCATCAGCGCCACTTTTAGCGCCAACATGAAACGTGAAAGTTCGCCGCCGGAAGCGATTTTTGAAATATCATCAAAGCTGTTTTTGTTAATCGAAGATAAAAAGCGAATTTTGTTGTAGCCACTGACAGAGCGGTGTGAAGCGTCGTCGTAATTTTGCACTTCAACTAAGAATTTGGTGTTTTCCATCTTTAAAAATTTCAGCTCTTCTTCAACTTTTTTGGCTAAAATCAGTGCTGATTTTTTTCTTCTCTCGCTTAATTCATCAGCGATTTTTTGATATTCTTGGAGTAGCGCCAAGCGATTATGTTCAAGGTCTAAGCCCAGTTCTTCTTCGTTATTTAGAAGCTTCAATTTTTCTTGCGACTGCAAAATAATTTCCGGCAATTCTTCAATGCGCACGTTAAATTTTCGTGCTAAACTTCTGATAAAAAATAAACGCTCTTCGATTTCGTCGAGATTATTTTCTGAGTTTCTGACATCGCGAATTGTTGCTTCAAAGCCAGAAATCACGCTGTCTAAATCAATATTTTGCTGATCTAGTTTTTCGCTTAATTTTTCAAACTCGTCTTTTTTTTCTGACAGAAAATTATCAACAATATTGTGACCGCGAATTAAAATGCGTTGTGATGAAATCAGCTGCGAGTTGGCTTCGGTGAGATGTGATTTTAACTCAGCAAGAAAATGTAAAATTTTTTCTTTGCCAACAAGTTGATCTTTTTTGGTGATTAATTCTTCTTCCTCATTGGCTTTGATGTCAGCATTTTCAAGCTCTTGCACCACATGTTCGAGATAATCTTTGTCTCTTTGAGCTTGTTCTTTTTTAGAATTTATTTCGGCAATTTTATCTTCAACTTCTTTGAGTGAGTCGTAAGTTTTTTTGAGATTTTTTAGCAGATTTTGATTTTGGGAAAACTCATCCAAAATCTCGCCGTGAGCCGCGGGATTTAAGAGTCCGCGCTGATCGTGCTGACCGTGAATTTCGATTAAAGACTCGCCGATTTTGGCCAGTAAATTTACACCAATTGCATTGTCATTAACAAAAACTTTACTGGCAGAAGTTTCTTGAATTGATCTGCGAATCCTCACCACATGCGGGTTTTCGTCATCAAGCAAATCATTTTCTTCTAAGATTTTTTTGCAGTTGAGATTTTTTGAAATGTCAAATTCAGCGGCAACTTGCGCTTTATCTTCGTCATTGCCAATCAAGCGCAAGTTAGAGCGAAAGCCAATTGCAAGGCCCAAAGCATCAAGCAAAATCGACTTTCCCGAGCCAGTTTCTCCGGTTAAAACGCAGAGGCCACGAGCAAAGTTGATTTCGGTTTTATCGATGAGAACGATATTTTGAATGGAGAGAAGTTTTAGCACTTACAGTTAGAAATTATGAATTCAAAATTGAGGAATCTAATTCACAGATAATAAATTCTTAATTCATAATTCTTAATTTTAATTTTTATGTTTATGTTTGTTCTTAATTCAAGATTGGCTGCTGATACTTTTTTGGTTTGCGATTTGAAAATTTCGCGTTTGCTTTTGATGAATGACGCCAATTATTTTTGGTTCATTTTAGTGCCAAGAAAGGCTGACTTGGTTGAGTTGACAGATTTAAGCTTTGAAGAACAAATTGAAGTTTTGCGTGAAATAAATTTAGTCGCCAAAATTTTGAAAACAGATTTTGCTGCTGAAAAATTAAATATTGCAGCACTTGGCAATGTTGTAAAACAACTTCACATTCACGTTATTGGACGATTTGAAAATGACGCCGCTTTTCCCAAACCAGTTTGGGGAGCATCTCCAGCTAAGGCTTACGAAGAAAAAGCAGCGCTGGAATTGATTAATAAAGTTAAACTTAAAATTACAAACTCGAATGGAACAGCTGCTGCGTAAACAATTTTTATATCGCTCAACTCATCGCGGATGTAAGGAAACTGATTTTCTAATTGGCGAATTTGCTAAGGTGAAATTGGCCGAAATTACCGATTTGCAGTTGTTTGGTGATTTTTTGGAAGAAGATGATTGGGAAATTTATGATTGGATTCTGGGGAAGTATCAAGAGCCGGAGCGCTACAAAGCTCTAGTTAGCGACATTAGAGAGTTTCATAAAATTTAATTTCTGTCATCTCTCGCTAGCGCTCGAGATGACAGAGTGTTTGATTACTCCACCACAATACAATCGCCGCGCCCCTTCTTCGTCTGCGTAACATATTTATTACAAAACTCTTCCGCCTCAACTTGGTTGAAAAAATTGCCAATTTGTAGGCGGTAGAAAACGCCTCTCTTGCCTAAATTAGCTTCTTCAACAAAAGGTTTTAGCCCTGAAAACAAGCTAGAATAAAGTTTAGAAAGTTTAGTCCAGCTCTCGTCCGCCGCCGCTTTAGAAGTCATCGCGGCAACTTGAACCCTGATTGCTCTTTTTTGCGATTTAGCTGCTGTTGGTTTTGCCGCAACTTCTCTGCCTTCACCCTTTGTTTTGGTGAGTAAATCTTTCGCAGGCTCTTCTTTTTTTGCCGAATCTGAGAAAACAACAATTTTCTGATCTTGAGTTTTTGCTACTGCTTTTGGCTCAGCAATAGTTGGAGCTGCTTCTTTAATTAATCTGCGATCAGCTTCGGTAGTTTTTGGCGGCAGCGCCGGCGCAGGTGCGCTGTGGATTTTTGGGTTGGCCATTTCTTTGCGGCGCTCTTTATTGCCAAAAATATCTTCGTAAATCGTGCGATCAATTTGCATTGATCCTGCGGCTTCTTCAGGCTTTTCTTCAACAACTTTAATTGGGCCTTCTTCAGCTTTAATCACTTCAATGTCGCTATTCTCATCTTGGTAAACGAAGTAATAAGCGTTGATGGTGACGTAAACAAAGCAGGCAATCGAAAATAAAGTTGCGCCAATCAAAAATCCTTTTTTTGAAATGTCAGAAAATTTGCTTTGCGCTTCGTCTTTTTTATATCCGAAATCTTCCATTATCTCATCTCCTCGAGAGGTTTAACGTTAAAAATTTCTAGTGCAGTTGCGATAATTTTTCTTGTCGCCAAAACCAAATAGATGCGCGCTAACGTAACTTGCAAATCATCTTTAATGATGAATTTCAATTCAGGATTTTCGCTGCCTTTATTCCACAAAGCGTGAAATTCTGCGGCAAGTTCTTGTAGGTAAAAAGCGATGCGGTGTGGTTCAAAACTCACAGCCGACATCTCAATAATGCGTGGAAAATTGGCGATTTTTTTGATTAGTTCGATTTCAGATTCGTCGCGTAGATTTTCTAGAATTGCCGCGTCAATTTTTTCTGGAATTGCAATATTTTCCGACTGCAAATTTCTCAAAACCGAGCAGCAACGCGCGTGCGCATATTGCACGTAAAAAATCGGATTGTCTTTTGATTGCTCAATTACTTTCGCCAAATCGAAATCAAAAGGCGCGTCGTTTTTGCGGGTTAGCATGATGAAACGCAAAGCGTCAGCGCCAACTTCTTCGATTACTTCGCGCGCTGTAATGAAATTTCCGGCGCGCTTCGACATTTTTAAAGGCTCGCCGTTTTTAACAAATTTTACCATCTGACATAAAATCACTTTCAACTGCGCTTGGTCATTGGTGAGGGCTTTAACAACGGCGGCTAATCTTTTGACGTAGCCCGCGTGGTCGTAGCCCAAAGGCATGATGAAAGTTTTAGCGCCGCGTTCAAATTTGCTGCGCACGTAGGCCATGTCGCCGGCCAAATAAGTGAAACTTCCGTCAGCTTTTTTGACGACGCGATCTTGATCGTCGCCAAATCTTGTTGAGGCAAAAAGAGTTTGGTTTTGGTCGTCGTAATCCTCAGGTGTAGCGCCTACACCTTTTTCAGTTTTTGGTGCTTCTAATTTTCCTTCAAAAATTAAACCTTGCTTGCGCAAGATTTCGACCGTTTCAGCGATGCGATTAGTGTCGTGTAAATTGGTTTTTTCTGAGAAATAGCTATCATGCTTGATGCCAAGAGCCAGTAAGTCAGATTTAATCATTTCGATCATCGAATTAACCACGAAATCACGAATTTCTAAAAGCACTTCTGCTTCATTTTTATCGATTAATTTTTCGCCGAATTTTTCTTTTAGAGAAACGCCAACTTCAATTAAATAAACACCGGGATAAAGCCCTTCGCCGATTTCAACTTTGCGGCCGCAAGCCTGCAAATAGCGCAAATAAGCCGATTTGAGCAAAGTGTTAATTTGGCTGCCAGCGTCATTAATGTAATATTCTTTCAAAACATCGTAGCCAACTTTTTGCAAAAGTGAGGCTAAAACATCGCCGTAAATTGCGCCGCGAGTGTGGCCAACGTGGATTGGGCCCGTAGGGTTGGGGGACGCATATTCCAAATTAATTTTCTCGCCGTGGCCGAGATTAGGAAATTGGAATTTTTTTTCTTCGAGAAGGTTGGAAATGATTTTGTAAAAAATTTGGTTCTTCAAAAAAATATTGATGAATCCGGGCCCCGCAATTTCAAGCTTCACCACATTTTCGTCAGTGATGTTTTCGATAATTTTTTGTGCCAATTTTCTTGGGTTATTTAGGCTTTCAATGGCGGCGAATTTTTTGGTGACAATCATTGCAATGTTGCAGGCTAAATCGCCGTGCGAGCGCTCTTTTGCTGGCTCAACTGTGAAGTTTTTTAAATCAGCGTCTGAGATTTCAAGGTGATTTTCTTGGGCAATTTTTTGCAGGGAAGCCGCAAAAACTTCTTTGAAAGAGGTAAAAATATTGAGCACTGGAAATTAAGAATTAAGAATTAGATTGTGTAAGCAAAGATGCTGCTGAAGTAATACACACAAGCCTAAATTCTAAATTCTTAAATCGAAATTCCTAATTTTATGTCACAAGAATCCAAGCCGATAAACTATGATAGCACGTGGTATTTAGCTAAGCGCATTACCAAAGAATATATTTTTCCGCATTGGAAAACTTTTATGGTTTCGATTTCTTTGATGTTGGTGATTGCGGCGACCACCTCTCTGAATGCTTGGCTGATTAAGCCGGCGCTCGATTCAGTATTCGTTGAAAAAAATACTAACGCTTTAATCATCATTCCGATCGTAGTTTTAATCATCACGGTGGTGAAGGGGTTTTCTACTTACTTTCAACTTTTAACCATGAACGTTTTGTCGCTACGCATCATGTCTGATTTGCGTATTCGACTTTACTCACACTTCATCAAGTCAGATATTTCTAAGCTGCACAGCAAATCTTCCGGTGACATGATGGCGAGTGTCCTAAACGAGGTGAACTCAATTGTTGGCGTGATCAACACGGTGTTAAATGGTTTTGTGAAGCAGCTTTTAACCTTGTTGGCGTTGATTGCAGTGATGTTTCACCAAAGTCTTGAACTGGCCTTGGTTGCTTTCATCGGCTTTCCTTTGGCGGGTTATCCAATTTACAAATTGGGTCGCAGATTGCGCAAATTATCTTTCAAAAACCAAGAAATGTCAGGCAAGTTTAACTCGCAAATGAGTGACACTTTGCAATATTCTAAGCTAGTAAAAGCCTATCACTGTGAAGATTTTGAAGTGAGAAGAATGTCGCAAATCGTTGAAAGCATTTTTGCCATGGGCAAAAAAATATCGCGTATTTCTTTGATTGCGTCTCCTTTCGTTGAAAGCTTGGCGGGCGTTGGTATTGCTGCGGTGATTTGGTATGGCGGACATCAAGTTATTACCGGACAAACAACACCGGGTGCCTTCTTCTCCTTTTTTGCTGCGATGATGATGGCTTACAAACCTCTCAAATCAGTTTCTAACATGAACTCGGGAGTGCAGATGGGACTTGCCGCGGCGAGCCGTCTTTATCAAACTTTTGATGAAAAAGCGACCATTGTTGATAAATCAAATGCAGTTTCTTTGACCGGAGTCAAAGGCGAAATCGAATTTGAAAATGTGCAATTTAGCTACGTTGAAGATAGAGCGGCGCTAAAAAATGTTAGCTTCAAAATTGAGGCGGGCAAAACCATCGCGCTGGTTGGACATTCGGGAGGTGGCAAATCGACAATCATGAATATGATTTTGCGCTTCTACGATCCACAAGGTGGCGCGGTGAAATTGGATTCGCATGATATTCGTGATCTTACTTTGAAATCTCTGCGCAGCTCAATGTCGGTGGTGAATCAAGAGGTGATGTTGTTTGACGACACGATTCTAGAAAATATCCGCTACGGCAAAGAAGACGCCACTGAAGAGCAAATTATTAATGCGGCAAAAATGGCAGAAGCCGATGAATTTATCCAAGAATTGCCAGAAAAATATCACGCCAAAGTTGGGCAAAATGGTATTCGTCTGTCAGGTGGTCAGCGCCAAAGAATCGCGATTGCACGCGCTATTCTCTATGATGCGCCGATTTTGCTTTTGGATGAAGCAACCTCAGCTTTGGATCCGATTTCAGAAAAATTAATCAAAGATGCTTTGGCAAAATTAACTAAAAATAGAACCACCGTGGTAATTGCTCACCGTCTTTCAACCGTGATTCACGCCGATAAAATTGTGGTGATTTCAAATGGTACAATTGTTGAGCAAGGCACGCACCAAGAGCTGTTAGATCAAGGTGGCGCTTATGCCAATTTATATCTGAAGCAATTCGAAATCAGTGCGAGCGACTAATGAAAAGAGAAGCGGAAAGAGAGCAAAGACAGCGCGAAAAAAAACAGCAGAAAAAAGATTTGTCAGCGGCGCTTAGAAAAAATTTGATGCGCAGAAAATCTGGGGATCAGAAGAGCGATGCGGAGATTGTGGTGGAAGGATCTTCTTCGAAATAAAATAACGTTATAGGTCCCTGAGCAAAGCTTAAAGTCGTCGAAGGGCCTGGAACTCGAATGGTTCCGGCCCTTCGACG
>CAIUFU010000209.1 GCA_903898475.1 uncultured Alphaproteobacteria bacterium
CAGGGACCTATTTAGTTTTAACCACGCCACTCCCCCAAAAACTCGGCAAAATGTGGTTTTTCTTTTGAGTTATTTTCTAAAAACTCCGCCAAGTTTTCTTTGCATTTAGCAAAAGATTCTTTGGTGATCGTGCCGTTGTGATGCTGGTAAACCAAGTAAAGCAGGTAAGTATTTAGCACATCTGTTTCGCAGTAATTTCTAATTTCTTGCAAACGTCCTTGATCGAAAAAATCTGTCACCATCGAGCCATCAATGCCAATTTTTCCCGGTAAGCCAAAAGCGGCACAAAGTTCATTCATTTTCACTTTTGCTGACGCGCCAAAATCAGAAAATGCTTCTGCCAAATCGCAGTGCCAATCAAGGCTGTAGCGCTGATTGTAATTATTCCATTTGTCACCAGTTTTGTAAAGCCAAGCTGCTTCAACTTCATGTTTCATCGCAGCATATTTTAACACCGGCATGTCAAAATTTTTGCCGTTAAAACTAACCAAACGCGACAGATTTTTTTTGAGATGCGAGAAAAATCCTTTGACCAAATCAGCTTCGGTTGCAGCTAAATCGCCGCCCGAGCGAATGTTGATTATTTTGTAAAATTCGCAGCCGCTAAAATCGCGCACGATTTCTGCTTCCAAAAAACTAATCGTAATTACTTGGTGAAAAGGTTGACGCAAAAAAGAATTTTTGCCGTCAGTTAAATCTAAATGATATTTTGTTAAAGCCTGACGAAGCTCTGGCGCTAAGCCATCCGCAATGTTTAGTAAATTTTTTGCCGCGGTTAAATCAGGAATTGTTTCAATGTCGAAAACGAAGAGATTTTGATGTTGCATTTGAGGTGGGGTTTGTTTGGAATCGAAAGCCTATTCCAACCTTAAAACACTTCAAAAAAATGCAAGCAATTGTTCTGCACAAAATCGGCGATGCCGGCCATTTAAAAATTGAAAAAGTTGAAGATCTAAAACCAAAAAAAGAGGAAGTCTTAATTAAACACACCGCAATTGGCGTGAATTTTTTCGACATTTGCTTCAGACGCGGACAATACAAAATTCCAGCAATGCCAGCAGTTTTCGGCATGGAAGGTTGCGGAATTATTGAAGCGGTTGGATCGGGAGTTACCAATTTTAAAGTTGGCGAAAGAGTAGCTTACGCAACTGGCGGCGCCGGTGCTTACGCTGAAAAAAGAGTGATCGACCAACGTCACGTAGTTGTGCCGCCAGCCAGCCTTTCTGACGCACAAGTTGCGGCAATTTTGCACAAAGGATTAATGGCTCACGCTTTGCTGCATCGCGTTTACATTGCCCAAAGAGCTAAGAAAATTTTGATTCACGCTGTTGCTGGCGGCGTTGGTCAATTATTGTGCCAATGGGCTAAACATTTGGGTTTAGAAGTTTTTGGAACTGTCGGCGACGATGCAAAAATTCCTGCCGCAAAAACTTCTGGCTGCGATCACGTGATTAATTACAAAAAACAAAATTTTGTTGAAGAGATTGCCAGAATCACCGACCACGGCGGCGTTGGCTTGGTTTACGATGGCGTGGGCAAAGACACTTTAGAAAAATCTTTGGCTTGTTTGTGGCCAATGGGCATGTGTGTAACTTTTGGCGAGTCTTCGGGAAACACCGAAAAACTTGATTTGAATCATTTGGTAACAAATTCACTTTATCTCACCAGACCAACAATGGCGCTCTACAAAGCCAATCAAATTGAATTTGCTTTGTCGGCCGCTGAAGTTTTTGCTGCTGCAGAAAAAGGAATTTTAAAACCACAAATCACCAGCTACGCCTTTAAAGACGTGGCAAAAGCACATCGCGATTTGGAAGCAAGAAAAACCACCGGCTCAATTATTTTGACTCTGTAATTATTCGTAGCGCAAAAGCTCAGCAGGGTTCGCCTTGCTGGCTTTGTAAGCAGGATAAAGAGTTGCAAGAAACGATAAAACCAACGCCATTCCAACAATCAAAACCACATCTGAAACAAAAATTTTCGACGGCAAATTTGAGAGAAAATAAATTGTCGGATTAAACAAAGTTGTGTCAGTTGCAGATTCTAACCAGCGCTTGATGCTGTTGATGTTGGCCGAGAAAAGCACACCAATTACCAACCCCAAAAAAGTTCCAACCACGCCAATTGAAGAACCGCAAATTAAGAAAATTCTCATCACGCCCGACTTGCTCATGCCAAGTGTTCGAAGCAGCGCGATATTTTTATTTTTGTCATTCACCAGCATGATCATGCTGGAAATAATGTTGAAAGCGGCGACTAAAATAATCAGTGCTAAAATCATAAACATCACTGTGCTTTCAACTTTCAAAGCATCGATAAAGCTTGCATTGGCCTGTTGCCAATCGGTGGCATATAGGTTTGGATAATTCACCAAAATTTCGTAAAGATGTAATTTTATTTCTTCGATTTTGGTTGGATCCTCAGCAAAAATTTCAATGGCTGAAATGCTTTCCGGAAAGCGAAAATGAATTTGCGCCATCTCAAAATTTGTAAATACAGTTGTTGAGTCATACTCGTAAAGTCCACTTTCAAACACCCCAGCAACTTCGTAAGTTTTAATGCGCGGAATCGCACCAACAATAGTTTCAGAAGTTTCTGCAGAAATTATTTTTAAGCCATCACCCACTTTCAAATTCATACTTTGCGCAATCGCCGCACCAACAATTACTGAATTTTTATTAGCCAAACTCTCAATGCTTCCGGCGGTAATATTGTCGGCGATTAGCTTTTTGTTTTTGAGATCAGAAAGCTTCACCGCCTTCACCATGCCGCCCGCATTCTTGCCTTGCACTGACAGCATCGCCTGACTTTCAACTAGAGGATTAGCAAATTTCACCCCATCAATTTTTTTAATCTCACCAAGCAACTTGTCGTAATCATCAATTTGATGCGCGTGGCTGTAAACCGTAAGATGCGAATTAATCCCCAAAATCCGATTCACTAACTCAAAGCGAAACCCATTCATCACCGACATCACCACAATCAACGTGGCCACACCAATCATGATGCCCACAAAAGAAAAAATCGCGATTACGGAAATGAAGCCTTCTTTGCGTTTTGATTTTAGGTAACGGAGAGCGATTAGAAATTCGAGTTTTGAAAACATGTTATTTTACTTTGAATTTATTGCGAAGGCCAAGACCTAGAAGGAAAATTAACAACACATTGAATGAACTGTGAACTTTCACAGGCAAGCTATCCTTAAACTCTTCGACAGTTGAAAGTGGAGAAATAGTTTTAAGCAAGGCTTCCCAAAAAGAAATGCCCTCAATTCTGAGAACAAAAAACTCATTAAAAAAACTGAAATAATTTTGTCTTGGCACTTCAAGGTAGCTCTGCAGTAGAAGAGCTGAAACAAGCAGACAAATCAAAGGCCTGATCCAGCTCATTCCAAAATTACTCGTCAATTTGTAAGCAAAAAACAGAACGAACTCGGAAAGATTTTTAAGCCAACCGTAAAAATCCTTTTTCATCTCAGACCAAGAAAAAACTTTACTCCTCAACAACTCCTTACGAGCCATCATCTCGTAAGAAAAATACTCCTGCTCTTTGAAGTGGTTACCTTGCTCAGCAAAATATTTTTTTAGGAAACGAAATTTGGACTCATCATCTTTTTCGATTTCATCTTCTTTAACCTCCCAGCTTTCATTGATAGAAAGTTTTTTCGTATCCAATAAATAAGATTTTGAGAAGTCGGGAGATTTTTTTGGGTTAGGGAGCTTAATTACCAAAGGCTCTCTAAAAATTGCTCCAGTAAAATTAATGCCGTTCACCCCTATGAACTTAAGGTTGTCCGATAATTGTTGTCTGAATAAGACAGTTTTTAGGAATTCAGATTCTGCCAAACTAATTTCAGTTATTTCAGAGTTACTGTTAGAGTCACCTAAGGCAGAGAAATCAAATCTACCTCGAAACTCGCATCCCTCAAATTTAAATCCCGTGTGACCACTAATTTTAACCAAACTAAACCAAACATTTTCCAGAAAAACTGATACAAAAAAATTCACTTGGCAGTTTTCAAAAACACACGATGGAAATCTGGCTGCCGATTTAAAGCTAACCCCAAAAAAAGTTATAGATGAGTTAATAAATTTAGTTTGTGTGAATATTGCCTCTAAAAACTCGCCACAAAAACTCGCACCCTTGGTAAATGTAGAGCAACTAAAATCAGCCTTACCAACAAATCCTGTTGTTGTGACAATTTCGTTTTTAAATGTCGATGCAGTAAAGATGAGCTTATCAAAACCGCCCCCAATTTGAATCTTACACGGAAAAATCCAAGCATGACAACTAATGCTTTGTCCGCGTTCTGCATGAATGTACAAAGTTAACTCATGAATTGAATCGATCTCATCAACAAATTTATTCCACTCAGAATCAATTCCTTTGTAGTAATTAGCGCCGGTGAAAAATTCCTGTGAAAAAGGTTTTTGAGAAGATTGTTTTTTTTGAAGTTCCCAGAATTTTTCTTGCAGATCTTTTTCTAAATTCCCGCGCTGGACGGAGTTTGTAACTCCGTCCACATGTTCATTTCTGTTGGTTTGTTTGGTTTCGTTGCTCAAGGTTTTTAATAATTTTGCATGAATTTTAAGACGGGGTCGCAAGACCAGTCTTGCGATGGGTTTAAAAGTTTTTTTAAAACTCGCCCCACTCTCGGTGTCACCCCGTCTTCACGACGGGGTCCATTTCATCGCGGGTAGCTTGTAAAATCTTAACTATGAAATTGTGACGAGGTGGACCCCGTCGTGAAGACGGGGTGACACCGAGTTTGGTACGGGTTTTGGCGCAAGATTTAAATACACAATTTCTAGCTTAAGAAAGCCCTTTGCTTGTTGAATATTCAAAATGGAAAACTTGGTCGGGGTGCACGATTTTGTGCATGTCGTGGGCGGCGGTGGCGGCTTCGGCGAAACCGGTTAAAATTAATTTTAGTTTGTTTTTGTAAGTTGCGATGTCGCCGATGGCGTAGATTCCAGGCTCTGAGGTTTGCATGGTTGAAGCTTCAACCGTGATGTGGTTTTTGTGTAGGTTTAAACCCCAGTCGGCGATTGGTCCTAGTTCCATTGCTAGGCCGAAGAATGGTAGCAAAAAGTCGGCTGCGATTTCTTTTACGTTGCCATCGAAGTCTTTTACTAGCACGGCTTCGAGCTTGCCGTTTTGGCTTTTTAGGCCATCTAGTTGGAAGGGAATTACTAGTTCGATTTTTCCTTCATCGGCAAGTTTCTTCATTTTGTCGGCGCTTTCAGGCGCGCATCTGAATTTATCGCGGCGGTGAATTACAAAAACTTTTTTGGCGATTTCAGCAAGGCTAATTGCCCAATCAACGGCAGAATCTCCGCCGCCTGCAATCACCACATTTTTGCCGGCGAATTCTGCTTTTGAACGCACCGAATAAAACACCGATTTTCCTTCAAATTCTTCAATGCCTGTAAGAGGCGGACGGTTGGGGCCAAAGGCGCCACACCCCGCTGCGATGATGATTGCCTTGCAGTTAATTTGCGTGTTTTTTGAAGTTTCAATTGTGAAAGTTTTGTCAGCATTTTTGACAATTTTTTCAACACGTTGGTTCAAATGATAAACTGGTTCAAAGGGTGCCGCTTGCGCTTCAAGAAGCTCGATTAACTCACTGGCTAAAACTTTTGGATGGGCCGGAATGTCGTAAATTGGTTTTTCTGGATAAAGCGCTGAACATTGGCCACCGATTACTTCAAGAGTGTCGATTACGTGTGATTTTATTTTTAACATTCCGGCTTCAAATACTGAAAATAATCCTGCCGGACCCGCGCCAATAATAGCCAAATCTGTGTTGTGAATTGTCATGATTTTTGATTTTTTGATTAGAAATTTTTTGGCAAACTAGGCGCCACCTTACAGAAAAACAAGTTCTCAAAATCGCAACTTGCTTTACAAGTTTGGGAAAAATAATTTCTGCCAGCACTAAATCACCCACATAAAAAACTGAACACAGTATGAAATCACTCACCATGACTCAAAACTATTTCAACAATCCGATCAAAATTCTTCACCGCTTGAAAGCAGCCGGCTTTACTGAAAAGCAAGCTGAAGCGCAGGTGGAAATCATTTCTGAATATGTCGAACATGGCCTTGCCACAAAAAAAGACATGAAAGAAATAGAGTATTGCGTCAAAAGAGACTTCAAAGAATTTGAATTAAAAGTTGACGCGAAACTTAAAGAATTTGAGCTTCGATTAACCGTCAAAACCGCTGCAATTGTTGGATCGATCGTTGGATTTTTTTCTGTTTTAGAAACTTTTTTAAAGTAGAAAAACTTTAGGCAAGCCTGCCATTTTTTGTCTGCAAAGCCTTGCGCAAATCTTAATAAAAACAAAATCATGTTAAAAACTGCAAGCTTGGGCTTCCCAAGAATTGGTGCTAATCGCGAGCTTAAAAAAGCTGTCGAAAGCTATTGGAAAAAAACTTCAAGCGCTGCTGATTTGCAAAAATCTGCCGCTGAAATCAGAGCAAAAAACTGGCAAACTCAAAAAGCCGCTGGAATTGCTTTTATTCCTTCAAATGACTTCTCATTTTACGATCACATCCTTGATACCCAAGCTTTATTTGGCGCGGTTCCTGAGCGTTTCAATTTTGCTGGCGGCAATGTTGATTTAGATCTTTATTTCGCCATGGCTCGTGGGGCGCAAACGTCGAACGGAATTGACGTTACTGCAATGGAAATGACTAAGTGGTTTGACACTAACTACCACTACATCGTTGCTGAATTCAAAAAAGATCAAAAATTTAAAATTTCTTCTTCGAAAATTTTTGACGAATATTTAGAGGCAAAAAATTTAGGAATCGAAACTCGTCCAGTAATCTTGGGACCAGTGAGCTTCTTGCTTTTGGGTAAATCAATTGATGGCTCAGACAAACTTTCTTTGCTTGATAATTTACTTGGTACATACAGCGAGCTTTTCAAAAAATTGCAAGAAATCGGCGTTAAAGATGTGCAAATTGACGAGCCATTTTTAGTGACTGATTTGTCTGGCGATGCTGTAAAAGCTTACGTAACAGCTTACGCTGCACTTAAACAATCAGCTGGTTCAATCAAACTTCACTTGGCAACTTATTTTGACAATTTGGGCGACAATGCGTCACTTGCTTTTGATCTTGGATGTGCATCGGTTCACGTTGATTTAGTTCGTGCTCCTGAGCAATTTGCTGAAGTTCTAAATCTTGTAAAAGCAGACCAGTCTTTGTCTCTTGGCCTTGTTGATGGCAGAAATATCTGGATTAACAATTTAGAAAATTCGATTTCTTTGGTAAAAAAAGCGGTCGAGAAATTGGGTGAAACCCGCGTGATTGTTGCGCCTTCTTGCTCTCTAATTCACACGCCAGTTGATCTTGCAAACGAAACTGCGCTTGATGCTGAATTGAAATCTTGGCTAACTTTTGCAACGCAAAAACTAACTGAAATTTCTGCAATTGCACAAGCTGCAAGTGGTAATGAAGCTGCTGTTCAAGCAGTTCTTGATGCTAACAAAGCCGCACTTTTAGCGCGCAAATCTTCAGCAAGAATTCATGACAATGCAGTTAAACAAAGAGTTGCTGCAATTGATGAATCTTTGATGAATCGCAAAAGTAATTTTGCTACTCGCAAAAGAATCCAATTGGATCACATCAAGCTACCATTGCTTCCAACCACAACCATCGGATCTTTCCCGCAAACTAAAGAAGTAAGAAAATTCCGCGCTGACTTCAAAGCCGGCAATATTTCTGCTGCAGTTTACGAAAAATTTGTGCAGGAAGAAACCACGCGCACCATTCGTTTCCAAGAAGAAATTGGCCTTGACGTTTTGGTTCACGGTGAGTTTGAAAGAAACGACATGGTCGAATATTTCGGCGAACAGTTGAAAGGGTTTTTCTTCACGAAAAACGGCTGGGTGCAAAGCTACGGAAGCCGCTGCGTAAAACCTCCGGTAATTTTTGGCGATGTTTCACGTCCAAATCCAATGACTGTTGAATGGGCAAAGTATGCACAAAGTCAGACAAAAAAAATCATGAAAGGCATGTTGACTGGGCCAATTACCATTTTGCAATGGTCATTTGTTCGCGACGATCAACCTAGAAAAGACACGGCTCTACAGATTGCATTTGCAATTCGTGACGAAGTTTCTGATTTGGAAAAAGCCGGAATTAAAATTGTACAAATTGACGAAGCTGCACTTCGCGAAGGTTTACCAATTCGCAAATCAAAATGGGCTGCTTATTTGAAATGGGCAGTTGAAGCCTTTAGAATCAGCGCTTCGGGTGTTGAAGATCGCACTCAAATTCACACTCACATGTGTTATTCTGAGTTTAACGACATCATTGCAGCGATTGCTGACATGGATGCGGATGTGATTTCGATTGAAACTTCTCGTTCACAAATGGATTTGTTGAATGCTTTCGTAAACTTCAAATATCCAAATGAAATCGGACCCGGCGTTTACGACATTCACAGCCCTCGCGTTCCTAAAAAAGAAGAAATGGAAAGCCTTTTGAGAAAAGCTTTGGATGTATTAAAACCTGAGCAAATTTGGGTGAATCCTGATTGCGGTTTAAAAACTCGCGATTGGCCAGAAACTAAATTAGCTTTGCAACAAATGGTTGATGCAACAAAAGCAGTAAGAGCACAGCTTTAATCGCTTACACTTGCTAGAATTTTTAACCGACTCGTAAGCAATTACGAGTCGGTTTTTTATTGGAAATTTTTATTTTTTTCTAAAACCGTAGGTAGAAATTTTTAATTTAAGATCAATCCCCGATCGGTTGTAATATTTTTTCGCATCAAAAATATCCGCTGCCTGTCTGATTTACCAAGGTCAGACAAACCCCTCGAGCAAGTCACCACTTTGGCGCGAGAATCACCAAAAAACATTCCAAGCCCGAAACTCGAAAGACTTCAAATCCAAAACTATCCAAGGGAGTTACCACAAAACATCACACCAAAATCCACCAAACCCAAAACCCGTAATTTAATTTGTGCCCTTTGACATGCGGTCAAGGGCACCAGAAAATTTTTATCATTGATCAAAATTTGAATGACTAAATTACAATTAGATTTCCCTTTGCTTTTTATTTACTGATTCATAATTTGACGCCTTCCCCGTTTTTAAAGCACTTTGTTAACACCTCTTCGAGCTTGATAATTCTGCCTCGAGGAAACTTTATTAATTTTGTAAAAGATTTATCTTATGTCTAAGCAAGCCTTCAAACGCAATAAGCCACACGTAAACATTGGAACTATTGGTCACGTAGATC